>JAJZRT010000110.1 GCA_021802595.1 Pseudomonadota bacterium | reverse complement strand
AAGCCCACGAAGTGGCCAAGGCCATCAAGAACCGGAGACCCGGCTCCATCCTCGGCGTTCTGCCGTGGTGGCGCTGAGTCCCGATAGCAAACCATTCACCCCGCGCCATGGCGCGGGGCTTTCCAGAGCCGGTCTTCGGTGGCCGGCTGCGGAAAGCCAGATTCTTCCAATCGGGTAACCGAAAGGACGAAAGGTCGTAGCTGGCGACCATAAATAAGCAGCACTCAGCCGGTCATCGCGGGACGCCGCGGTGACTTTCATCAACCGCCCCTTGCGGGATGCTTCCATCCCGCAAGGGGCGAGGTGTCTCCAGGGGCTTTTTGTTTCCGGAGACATCATGAGACTCAAGGCAATCGCCGAGGCATGCCTATGGCTGCCCGGCTTCGCTCCCGACGAGGATCCGATCGTTACGCTCGGTACAGTCGGAGAGCACAAGGAAACGGGCGCAATCATTCCGTTTCCGCAAATCAGCGAGACCAAGGCGCAAGCTGCGGTCAAGGCCATCTGGCCGCACCTTGATGCGTCCGTTCTCGCCGGCCTGTCCGGTGACGTGACGAAGTTCGAGGCCAATGTTGCCGCCATCGAACTCCTGCGCAAGCTGGAGTCGGAGGATCGGCAACCGAACGACGACGAACGGGCCGTTCTCAACCGGTATACCGGCTGGGGCGGACTGCCAAAGGCGTTCAACACCCAGCAGGCCGACGCGAACTGGCAAGTGCGAGCCGAGCGCCTCGCTGAGCTACTCAAGCCGGCGGAACTCAAGTCTGCCGAGTTGAGCACGCCGAATGCCCACTACACGTCGCTGGAAGTCATCGAGGCGATGTGGGCGATGGTGGAGCGTTTTGGCTTCAAAGGCGGGCGGGTTCTGGAACCTGCTGCCGGTGTGGGCTACTTCGTCGGGGCAATGCCAGAGCACCTTGCTCGAGAGAGCGTGGTGACGACAGTGGAACTCGACGAGTTGTCGGCCAGGATCACCAAAGCGCTCTATGAGCCCTTCGGCGTCCATGTCTACAACATGGGCTTCGAAGCGATGCACGTGCCGGCCGGGTTCTTCGATTTGGCCATCTCCAACGTGCCGTTCGGCAACTATCAGGTGCCGGAGCACAGAAACGTGCCCTACGCGGCCTTCTCGATCCACAACTACTTCTTCGCAAAAGCGTTGGAGGCGGTTCGGCCGGGAGGCCTGGTGGTCTTCGTCACGTCCAGTTTCACGATGGACGCGTCGGATTATCGGGTGCGTGCTTACCTGGCATCGCAGGCCGATCTGGTGGCTGCAATCCGGCTGCCGAACACGGCCTTCAGGCGCATCGCCAATACTGAGGTGACGACCGACATCGTCATTCTTCAAAAGCCCCTGAACTGCAAAACCGCGAAGGGTAATGGGTGGCTGGAGTCGGTATTCCTGGACGAGGCGTCCCCGATCTTTGGGGGTTACAAGTCCTACTACAGCCGCGACCACATCCGTTGCAACCAGTGGTTTGCTGAAAACCCTCAGTGGGTGATCGGCAAGCTGAAGTTGTGCGACAACGGGTATGGGAAGTCCACCGCTTGCCTCTTCGATGGCGACACCATCGACGCGCTCAAGGAGCGGATCGGTTGGCTGCCGGAGGGCATCTACGCCTCGCGAGAGGAAGATGTCGAACGCGGTCACGTCGTGAAGCTGTCGCTCACCGAGCAGCATCGCCCGGGTTTCCGGGTGATCGATGGCAGGGTGTACGAGATCAACGGTGCGGAAGCAGTGCTATATAAGGCGCCGCAGAAGACCTTGGATCGTATCGCCGGCTTGGTGGAAGTTAGGGACGCGGCACGCAAACTCATCAGGGTCCAGGCCGATACAGAGGACGAGTCTCTGTTGGGAAGGTACAGAGTCGCTCTCAACGTCGCCTACGATCGCTTTCTTGCCAAGCATGGGTTCATTCATGCTAGGGCAAACCGGCAGGCCTTCAAGGGCGACCCGGACCTGCCGCTCTTGCTGTCGCTGGAGCGGTGGGACGAAGAATGCGAGACCGCAGAGAAGGCCGACATCTTCCACCGTCGTACGGTAGGGGTGTTCAAGCGCGTCGAGCGGTGTGCAACGCCACAAGAAGCGCTGATCGCCTGCATTGCGGAAACGGGCCGTGTCGTCGAGGCCAGGATTGGTGAGTTGCTCGGAAAACCGGGCTGCGAAGCCATGACAGAGCTCGAAACGGCGGGTGCGGTGTTCGTCGATCCTGAAAGTGGCTATTGGGAAACGGCAGATGCCTATCTGTCCGGCAACGTCCGCCACAAGCTGACGGTTGCCAGAGTGGCAGGGGAGCGGTTCGCCGGTAACGTGAAAGCGTTGGAAGCGGTCATTCCGGCCGATCTGACGCCTCACGAAATCGGAGCGCGAATCGGGTCCACCTGGATCCCGACGAGCGACTACGAGGCGTTCCTGAACGAAATCCTGGAGGCAGAAGAGAACCGGGTGTCGTTCAGCGCGACGGCCGGAGCATGGCATGTGGAACCTGACTGGCATACCAAGTCGTCGGTGGCTGCGACACAGACGTATGGCACCCAGCGGGCGAACGCTGTCTGGCTATTCGAGCAGGCGCTCAACCAGATGGTGCCGACGATCTACGACCCGCATCCACAGGATCGCGACAAGCGTGTGGTCAACCAGGTGGAGACCATCGCCGCCCGCGAGAAACAGCAGCTGCTCAAGGAGACGTTTGTCGAGTGGCTGTGGATCGATGAAGCGAGGTCGCAGAGACTAGTAAGGCTGTACAACGATCAGTTCAACTGCGTCGTTCCGCGTCGGTTCGATGGCCGGCATCTGGTGCTGCCTGGATTCTCCCAGGTGTACCGGCTGCATGACCATCAGCGGGATGCCATCTGGCGCATCGTGGCCAGTGGCAAAAATACCTTGCTTGGGCACGTGGTTGGGGCCGGAAAGACCCTGACCATGATCTGTGCAGGCATGGAGCTGCGACGTCTCGGAAAGGCGGGCAAGCCCATGTATGTGGTGCCGAACCACATGCTGGAACAGTTCGCTGCCGAGTTCCTGCGGGCCTATCCGGGCGCCAACATACTGATGGCTGGCAAGGATGATCTCCAGGGCGACAAACGCAGGGCGCTCATGTCACGGATCGCTACCGGCGACTGGGACGGGGTGCTCATCACGCATGCGTCGTTCGAGCGCCTCAAGATGAGCGACCAGTTCATGGAGCAGTACATCGAGGACGAGATCGCCGTCATCGAGGACGCCATCCGCGCCGAGAAGCAGGATCGCGGCAACCGCATCGTCAAGGAGCTCGCCCGGGCCAAGAAGGCTTGGGAGGCCAAGCTGGCCAAGCTGTCCGGGAGGGAAAAGAAGGACGATCTTCTGACCTTCGAAGATCTTGGCATCGACTGGCTGTTCATTGACGAGGCGCACCTGTTCAAGAACCTTTGGCGCTTCACCAAGATGACGCGTGTCGCTGGATTGCCCAACAGCAATTCGGAACGGGCATTCGATATGTTCGTCAAGACACGCTACGTCATGGAAAGGCACCGGGGCAGGGCTGGAGTTGTTTTCGCCACGGGAACGCCGGTATCGAACAGCATGGCCGAAATGTGGGTCATGCAACGGTACTTGCAGCCCAAGACGTTGGAGGCCAACCAGGTAGGGATGTTCGACACCTGGGCCGGAAATTTCGGCGAGTCGGTAACGGCGCTTGAGCTGGCTCCGGACGGCAGCGGCTACCGGATGCAAACCCGTTTTGCGCGGTTCGTGAATCTCCCTGAATTGATGTCCATGTTCAGGGAGGTCGCAGATATTCGCACGGCGGAAATGCTGAATCTTCCGGTGCCGAAAGCCTGCAAGGAGACGGTGACAGCGAAGCCGACTAACGACCTCAAGGCCTACGTCCAAACCCTAGTGGAGCGGGCGGAAAAAATCAGGAACGGGCTGGTAGGCCCTTCCGAAGACAATATGCTGGCGGTGACCAACGACGGCCGCAAGGCTGCGTTGGACATGCGGCTCATCGATCCATTCGCCTGCGACCACGATGGGAGCAAGGTCAACCTGTGTGCTCAAACGGTGCGTGGGGTATGGGTCGAGACGGCCGGCTTCAAGGGAACGCAGATCGTGTTCTGCGATCTGTCGACGCCCCAGTCCGATGGCCGGTTCAGTGTCTATCAAGACCTGCGCCACAAGCTGGTCGAGATGGGCGTCCCTGGCGCGGAGATCGCGTTCATTCACGACTTTGATAGCGATTCCGCCAAGGAGGAGCTTTTCAAGGCCGTGCGCGACGGACGCGTCCGCATCTTGCTGGGTAGTACCGGCAAGATGGGAGTCGGCACAAACGTCCAGACGCGCCTGGTGGCGCTGCATCACCTGGATGCCCCCTGGCGTCCGGCTGATGTGGAGCAGCGGGAGGGCCGCATCATTCGGCAGGGCAACCTGAACGAGGAAGTGCGAATCTACCGCTACGTCACCGAAGGGAGCTTCGATGCGTATATCTGGCAAACCCTAGAGACCAAGGCCCGTTTCATCGCTCAGGTCATGCAGGGGGACACCGGCATGCGCAGCGCCGAGGACGTGGAACTCGCGGCCCTGTCCTATGCGGAGGTAAAAGCCTTGGCGTCGGGCAATCCACTTGTACTGGAGAAAGCCGGCGTCGATACCGAGCTTGCCAAGCTGTCGCTGCTCAAATCCCAGTGGGATCAGCAGCAATGGCGAAACAAGCAAGAGTTGGCCGCGCTACCAAAGCGTATCGAGACGATCCAGCAACGGATCGCCGCAATCGAGGCCGACATCGCGGTCCGCCAGAACGTGTCCGGCAATCGTTTCGCCATCGAGATCGAGGGCAAGCGGCACACGGACCGGACAGAAGCCGGGAAGGCAATCCTTCATGCAGTGCATGGGGTTCGCTACGGCAGTGAGCGGGTCATTGGCCGGCTCGCTGGTTTTCCGATTGTCGTGAAGGCGGCAGAAATCCGGGAATTCGGCAAGCGGCTCCTTATCCGCGGTGGCATCGACTACGAGGCAGGCCGGGCGGAAACCCCGATCGGCTTCGTCAAGGTGTTGGAGAACACGCTGCACCAGATGGAATTGGTGCTCGAAGAGGAACGCGAGCACCTGGCCCGGACGGAAAAGCGCATGGCCGACATCCTGATCGAGGTCGCGAAGCCATTCGACAAGGCGGAGCGGCTGACCTGGCTCCAGCAGCGCCAGCGTGAGATCGATGCAGCACTCGATCTCACAAAGGGCGATCTGGCAGCAGCCGAGGAAGCGGAAGCTTCCGAGGCCGCCTGACAGTTCAGCATTTCCCCGCGCCGCGAGGCGCGGGGGCTTTTCTAAGCGCTTTCACATCGAGAGCGTTTGGGAAAGCAGGTTTTTCATCTGTCGGCCTGGCCGACGGCGGAAGCGGTAGCTGGCCGCTTGAAACAAACAGCATTCAGGAGATGGCTGGATACGCGGCCGTCGTTCATAACCCGCCGGGGTCCTTCTGTCCCGGTGGGGCAGAGCCTCCGGTCTTCTGCTGGAGGCTCCAATGAAATCGTACGAAGTAACGAGAATCGGCCACCATCGCGGGCGTCCGCGGTTGTGGCTCGAAGGCATCAAGGCGCTCATGGGAGGCTTTTTTCCCGGAAAGCGATTTGCAGCCAAGAAGGATCTTGAGAAGCAGATGCTGGTGCTTGAATTATCTGAGACAGGCTGCCGCATCGTCTCCCGCAAGCTGAAAGGCGAGAAGGAAATCCCGGTCATCGACATCAATTCCATGGAGCTGTTGTCGGTGTTCGAGGGCATCGAGGCGGTCCGCGTGGTCGTACAGCAAGGCAGGATTTTCATCCTGCCCCTGTCCAGCGAGATCGCGGTCAGGGAACGGCTGGACCGCCTCAAGAGCAAGCTGGAGAGCGGTGAGCCGATTCAGATCGGTTCTCTCTCCCATGGCGGCGGCGTGCTCACGCATGCCCTGCACTCCGGGCTCAAGGATGCCGGCATCGCGTCGAAGCTGGCGTTTGCCAATGAGATTCGAGCGGAATTGCTTGATCAGGCGTCGGAATGCAACGATTCCTGGGACGGCGATACCATCCCACTCGCCGCGCCGATGCAGGAACTGGCCTTCGATGCCTGGGCCATGAACCATCTGCCCAAGGTCGAGGTGCTGGAGGCTGGCCTTCCTTGTAGCGGAGCATCGGTGGCCGGCCGCGCCAAGCGCAGTCTGGAACACCCGGAGGCCCATCCCGATGTTGGGCATCTCGTGGTGCCGTTCCTCTCCATTATCGCCAAGGTACAACCCGCCGTGATCCTATTGGAGAACGTCAAGCAGTACCTGACCTCGGCGTCCATGTGCATCCTGCGCAACCAGCTGCGCGACTTCGGGTACGACCTCCATGTGGAAGTGCTGCAAGCCGCGGACTGGAACGCCTTGGAGCATCGAGAGCGGATGTGCATGGTAGCGGTCACGAAGGGACTGTCTTTCGACTTCTCTTCGCTGGCGCGTCCGGAAAGGTGCGAGCGCCGGATCGGGGATATCCTTGACCCGGTTTCCGAGGATGCTTCGTGCTGGAGTCGGATGGAAGGTCTCAAGGCCAAGCAGGAGCGCGACAAAGTGGAAGGCAAGGGCTTCGCCATGCAGATCGTGACTGCGTTCGACACCAAGTGTCCGACGATCACAAAAGGTTACGCGAAGGTCCGGTCGACCGACCCGAAGCTCCAGCATCCCAGCAATCCCGACCTGCTCAGGCAGTTCACGCCGGCTGAGCACGCCAGGATCAAGGGCATCCCTGAGCGCCTCGTGTCCGGCTTGTCGCGCACGCTGGCGCATGAGCTGCTTGGACAGTCGATCTGCTACGAACCGTTCAGGGTTGTGGGCAGACTGATTGGCGCGGCACTCAAAGCATGTGGCGCCATTCACATACCGCTGCAAAACCAGATGATCGCTGGCGCAGTGGGATAACGCAAACCCCGGTTCCTCTTGCGAGGACCGGGGTTTGTCATTTGAAGTCGAGCTTTCAGTATGTTTTGATGATATTGATCAGCGATGCCGATCACGAATGGCTTCCATAGGCTGCCACCTGCTAGGGACACACTGAACAAATCGGTTTTCTGATGCTGCGGACCGTCCTGACCTTCGAATTCGATGCACCTGGCCAAAAGCGGGTGAAATGCTTTCGCTTGCCGGGGGAAATGGGGCGGATTTGCGGGTTGGCCATGACGTTTCCCCTCTCAGGACGCACCTTGGGCGTCGAGCGCGAACAATCGCCGCTTGGCGATCACCAGATTGGCCAGCGCAAACAGCGTGAAGAGTTGAGCGGTGTTCTTGGCCAATCCCCAGTAGCGGTTCTTCTTATGCCCGAACAGGTTCTTGACGAAGTGGAACGGATGCTCGACCTTGGCCCGGATGCTGGCCTTGAGCTTCTCGATCTCCTCGTCCAGCCGGCCCAGTTCGGTATCGGGCAACGCGCGGCGCTTGCCTGGCCGCAGCGCGACAAACCACTTCACCGTACGGTCTTTGTTCTCTTCCCGTTTTTCCACGCCTTGGTAGCCGGCATCGCCAAAGGCCCGCGTCTCTTTGCCATGCAGCAACTTGTGGGCTTGCGTGACGTCATTGACGTTGGCGGCGGTGGTCACCAGGGTATGTACCAGTCCAGACTGAGCATCGGCACCAATATGAGCCTTCATGCCGAAGTGCCACTCGTTGCCCTTCTTGGTCTGATGCATCTCGGGATCGCGCCCTTCACTCTGGTTCTTGGTCGAGCTGGGCGCGGCAATGATCGTGGCGTCCACCACCGTGCCTTCCCGGAGCAAGAGCCCCTTTTCGGCCAGATAGGCGTTAATTGTCGTGAAGATGCGCTCGGTCAGTTGGTGCTCTTCGAGCAGGCGACGGAATTTCAAAAGGGTCGTGGCATCCGGCGCCGCTTCCCGGACCAGGTTGATGCCGACAAAGCCCCGAATGGCCTGGCTGTCGTAGATCGCGTCCTCGGCACCCGCGTCGGAGAGCCCAAAGCATTGCTGGGCAATGTACATGCGCAGCATCCGCTCCACGCCGATCGGCGGCCGACCGCGTCCGCCGCCCTTGGGGTAGAACGGCTCGATCGCCGCGATCAGCTCCGGCCACGGCGTCACCGCCTCGATCTCGGCCAGAAACCGGTCGCGGCGCGTCACCTTCTTCTTCGCCGCGTACTCCAGGTCGGAAAAGCTTCGTTGCATGCCGGGTTCTCGTTCAATTCTCGCCGTATCGATTATCCCAAAGCGATTGCTTCGGGCCAATCGCTGCGGAATAAATCAGTGTGTCCCTAGAAGCAGACTCTAGTCGATGTTTATTGAGGCTGGACCTTTTCGTGGGCTACTCTCTCGTTCTCCTCAGCGATCGCGAAGTACTCAGAGTACGTCTCTATCCGAGTAAACTTCTCCAGTGCCTGAATCTCCTCAGGCGAGTAGCGCATGTGCTGATTCATGAGCGCAAACATTGCGAGCGCGGCAAGAAAGATCGCCGATACAATCATCAGCAAAATACCTCGCAATGAAAATGCACGGTCCCAGAAGCCCGCTATTTCCAATGCGGGTGTCCAAGAGTTCGGCGTTGGCAGGAAGCTTAGTGGATAGACTACGCCAACCAAAAATAGGGCTGCCACCATCATCAATGCCCATGTAATCGCTTTAGACGATTCCGGATTCGACGATATTGTCTCCAGAAAATCTGAGATCGTTCGCATTTGATGCCGAATCTCAACTTCGAGCGCATCGATCGCTTCGCGCTCTTTCTGAAGTTCTACATGGGAGTGGAGTATCGACGATACCCGCGGTATTTTCTGTGGCATGGGAACAGCGAATGCTTGCCTAGGGAAGCGCTGAATAAGCCACCGCAAGATGCGGCGAACTGAAATCGAGACGGAATCGTGATGGGAATGTCATTTTCATCGGATGGTTGGGCTTTTTCGAGCCAGGAAGCGGGGTCTTCCCCTGCC
>JAJZRT010000109.1 GCA_021802595.1 Pseudomonadota bacterium | reverse complement strand
GCAGCAGTTGGGTCTTGCCACTGCGGCTGGGACCGACCAGCAGGATCAACTTGCTGTTGAGGTCGCCGATTTCGCCGATGAGTCGTTCGAGTTTTGCGATCACGTGCACCTCCCGTCTTCCGTGATTCCGGATGTGTGCAGCGCGCGGTGATTAAATCGATGCATCGTCATGGTTTACTCGAACAGCCGCTTTTGTTTCACGACGTAGCCCGCTGGCTTCTTCTGCTTTTCTAATACGCCTTCGTCGACCAGCCGCTGCAACCATGCCTTGGCCTGCGCGTTGGAAACGTCCAACGCGGCCGCTACTTCGGCGTCTTTCATCGGCGCACTCAACAGCTGCTGAATCACTGCGCGCACGGCAGCGAAGAGCACTTCGGCAGGGGTCGATTCCGGCTGCGGAGATTCCTTGGCCCCGTCTATCGGCGCTACGGCCTCTGGTGTGACTGGCGGCAGTTCTTCCGATGCCTCAGCGGGTGGCTGCGCATCGGAAACAACGTCGACCGGTGCCGATGGCTCGCTCGCGGCCTTAGGCAATGGCGCGGCGTCGGGTGGCACGGGCGCCGTTGGCTTGGCTTCAGCCGACGTTGAGTCTTCGTTTGAAAACAGCGCAAAACCAACCTGTGGGGATGTCGTCGGCGTTGGCATCGCTACGTTGAACACGTTCTCGAACGAATCCACGTCTTGCGGGTTAGGCCAGGGAAGTGCGCCTTTCTTTCGTAAACCATCCAATCCGGCTGAGGCCTCGCCCGTCGAACGAATGAAGACCGGGACGAACTTGAGTTTGTCGAGCTGCTCGACAGCACCCGCCCAAGTGCCACCTTTGTTGAGATCGGAACTGACCACCAGTGAGGTGTCTGCCAATGCATAAATCAACTTGTTGCGCTGCATGGCGTTGCCCACATTGAACCCGGCACTCGGGTCGTAGGGCGAAATCAGCACCAGTTGCCCATCGAGCAGCAGATTGCGGTGCTCGCGGTTCATGGTGGTCTTTTCCAGACTGTCCGCCAGCACGCCACAAACTTTTCCACCCCCCTCCAGCGCGCCACGCATGGCGGCCTGATCAATGCCCTTGGCGCCACCGGAGACAAGCGTTCTACCTGCCCGAGCAGCGAGCCGGCCAACTGCCATGGTGTAGTCAATGAGGGCGTCGTCCACATGGCGCGATCCAACGACGGCAAGCCCGCCGGTTTCGAGCAAAGCCATGTCGCCACAGCCGTAGAGCACCGCCGGCGCGTCTTCGCGCAGGCGGGCCTTCAGACGGCGGGGGTACTCTGCATCGGCACGGCTAACTACCCAAATGGCGCGTGCCTGCCAGCGCTCGATCACTTGACTCAGCAGGAATCCGCGCCCCAACAATTTCTGCAGGCGGCCCTCGTCAATCACCGGTTGGCACGCACGCAGGATCTCAGCTGCGTCCGGCGAGAGAAGATCCGCTGGCTGACGCTGGATCTCGCGCAAATGACGCGCGAGACGTTTGTATTCACCAGGCGAGAGCAGATCCGATGACGCAGTGCCTCGTCCGGCAATGAGCGGCGCAGTCAGCAGCAAGATCGCCTGGGTGTTGGGAGAGAGGACTGGCGTCATTCGTCGTGCCCCGTCTGTGAAAGGGCCATAGGCCAAACCGCGCCACTACCGCTTTTGCGCAGCAGCCATGCAGACACCGTCAGCGTCCAGCGCGAGTCGACCATGTCATCAACCAGGAGGACCGGGCCGGGAGGAATGGGCTGGCCGTTGAGTGCGAGCGAACCATCAATGTTGCGCGCCTGTTGTGTACTGTTTGCCATTGTTTTCTGTTCGGGCCTTGCGTCTGTTTTTGCGATGACCATATGAAACGGCAGACCCAGCGCAGCAGCCAAGCGTTGCGCGAAATTCGGCACCAATTCGGGATGCCGAAGCGAAGGAACGCAGGTCACCCAGGTCGGGCTCGGCTGCGGATTCCACTCTTGAATCATCTTCACGCACGCAGCAACGAGGTCATCGGAAAAGTGGCCGTCGTGGTATTTGCCCTGTCGAACCAAGCCACCCCAACCGGCATCGCCCCAGACGCAGAGGGCTTTGCCGGATTCGGCCTGATGGGCAGGGGCGATGAATCCCTTGACGCCGTACTGGGGCATTCCACCATCGGGCCATTTTTTCCGGGGCTCGATGGGCAAGCTGGTTCGACGAAGAAATTCGACGGCGGCTTTGACCAGCTCGGTATCCACGGTTGCAGGCAGTGGCGGTAAGGCAGGCTCTGTGACAACACTTGGATCGCCGTCGAGCGCGCCAATCAAAAAGCCCATGTGCTCACCAAACGGCAGGCTGACGTAGTCCTGCATCTGCTGGTGCTCGTCTCGCCGTAGCGCGGTGAGGCGTTCCGCTCGATCCCAGAACGCTTCACTCAGCGTTGCCGCCGTGAGCTGCCACTTGCTGCCTTGCTTGGCGATGGGCGCCGGCGCTTCGAGGGAAAGCAGTGCAATCGTCTTGTCGACACGTCCTTTGCTCAGATTGACTCGGCTCAGCAGCTCGGGGACAGACAGCCCATTGGGCTCGTCTTCAAGCGCTCCCAGGACGTCGGCAACTTCTTGTCGGGTCGGGAAGGCACTCCGGATAAACCAGTCAGTGATGTCAGACTCTTCCTGACCGCTGAGGAGTACTCCATAGGCGGAGTCCAGTGCGCGCCCCGCGCGACCAACCTGCTGGTAGTAGGCGACGACCGATCCCGGCATTTGGTAGTGGATGACAAACGCCAGATCCGGCTTGTCGTAACCCATGCCTAGCGCTGTTGTGGCAACCAGCGCTTTGACTTGGTTGTTGAGCAGCGCCTGCTCAAGCTGTTCTCGGCGATCGCCGGTTTCACCGGTGTAGGCTTCAACGTTGAAGCCTTGGGTCTTCAGCCATTGCGCCACTTGATTGGCATCACGAACCGTCAGCGTGTAGATGATGCCGTGGCCCTGCAGCGTGGCCAGTTGCTCTGCCAGCCATGCAAGGCGCTCGGCCTGGCTGGGTAAGCGGATCGTTTGCAGGGAAAGCGAGGTCCGATTCAAGTCGCCACGCGAGACGTCCAGCTTCGGACCGAGCACGGCGGCAAGGTCCTCCATCACGCGGTTGTTCGCCGTTGCCGTGGTGGCCAGCAGCCGCAGGTTCTGCGGCAGCGTCTTGACGATCCGCTCCAGCAGGCGGTAGTGAGGACGGAAGTCGTGGCCCCAGTCGGAAATGCAGTGCGCTTCGTCGATGACCAGCATCGAGATCTGTGCGGCGATGCCGGCCAGGACCTGCGTGCGGAAGCGCTCGTTCGCCAGGCGCTCCGGCGAGATCAAGAGAATGTCGATCTCCCCCTTGGCCAGTTTGCCCTCGACTGCCGTCCAGTCGTCCATATTGTCGGAGTTGATGGTGGCGGCGCGAACCCCCATCCGCTCTGCCGCTGCGATCTGGTTTCGCATCAGCGCCAGCAGCGGCGAGATCAATAACGCCGGGCCGGCTCCAGCTTCCCGCAGCAACTTGGTCGCGATGAAGTAGACAAAGCTCTTGCCCCACCCGGTCTTCTGCACGACCAGCAAGCGGCCTTTGCCTTCGACGATGTGACGAATGGCATCTTCTTGGCCGTCGCGGAAAGTGGCATCGGCGCGTCCGGAGCCGATGCGGAGCAGTTCCAGCGCGCGTTTTGGGTCGTAGGCCACGTTATTGCTCTCCCTTGTTTTGGTCGGGCGAGCGGTACCCCGGCGCCAACACAGCGTTCTTGACGCCGTATAGCGCCAGGTGATCTTTCAGCCAGAGTCTGAATTCATAACCGCGCAGACTGTGGTCCGGAGAGCAGTCCACACTCCACTGCCGCAAGATGTATCCGGCGGTGGCAGCACGCAGCTTCATCCGCAGTGACCCGCGAACCATGCCGTAATCCATCTCCGTAATTTCAGGGCGGGGCTGGTCCGGGTGCGGCACCATCTCCAGCTCCACGATCCGGGTCCATTGGATGTCCTGATCACTGCGCTCATGGGGCTGCACGTCTGCATCCCTCATAAGGACCGGGCGCTTGATCCGAGTGATGACGAAATCCCGGAACTCTTGGGACTTCCGATCGAAGGCGCGGACGTGCCAACGGAGGCCGTTGTCGATCAGCGCGAACGGGACGATCTCCCGCTCGGTGCGACCACTGGAGATGGAGTGGTACTCGATGCCGAGCGGACACTCCTGGTGGATCGCCCGGGTCACGCTCGCCAACACGTCCAGATCCGGATGCGTGAGCCGTGACGGGCTCTCGCTGGCCACCCACGCCTTGAGCCGCATCGGCTCACCATCGCCAAAGCCCTGGGTCAGCCACGACAGCACCCGCTCCGGGGGGAAGTCGAATACAGGCCGGAAGTCCGGCCCCAGGACGTAGGACTTGCCCTTGGGGTCGTAGTCGATGTTGCCTGGGGCCAACTCCTTGTACAGCGCCAGATCCCTGGATGCGGCGGCGGACTGGATGCCAAACCGCGTGACCAAGTCCTGACGGCGTATCTCCCCGATGAAGCGCACGCGCAACTCCACGAACGCGAGCCGGTCGCGTTGTGGCTGGGTTAGATCTGCAAGCTGTTCGTTCGACATCCTGGCTGGCTCGTTCGGGTTAGCGAATGCTTGTGCGGGTTATTGCGGAAAGTATATGGTCTGCCCTAGAATCTGTCCATGACTCTATTTTGATTTGTGTTTCAGTAGCTTTGTGATAACCACCAGCGGCGCAGCGACAAGAGGATCGGTACAGAGGCCATGCAGAACTTCACCCAGCTTCACCTGAAGCCAAGGACGATGGAGCGGCCTCATGCTCAGGGCTGAGCCGATGATCATCGGCGTTGCGTCCGCTCTTGATCGGTGGGGAGGATATTGAAAATGATGGAATCGAAAAATGAGCCTGGGGCGTCCGCCTTACTGCGTGTCCTTACGCTGGACGGCGGCGGCGCGAAGGGCTTTTACACGCTGGGTGTACTCAAGGAAATCGAGGCGATGGTCGGGTGCCCTCTGCACCAGAAGTTTGATCTGGTTTTCGGTACCAGTACGGGCGCGATCATCGCGTCACTGATCGCGCTCGGTCACAGCGTCGATTCCATCCTGGAGCTGTACCGCAAGCACGTGCCTACCGTGATGTCGCAGAAAACCGCTCCGGCCAGGTCGCAGGCCTTGAAGAAGCTAGCGAGCGAGGTCTTCGGCGATGCAACGTTCAGTGATGTGAAGACCGACATCGGGATCGTCACGGCCAAGTGGCTGACCGAGCGCCCAATGATCTTCAAGGGCAGCGTCGCGCAGGCGCACGGCCAAGTCGGCACGTTCGTCCCGGGTTTTGGCGTGAGCATCGCAGACGCCGTCAAGGCATCGTGCTCAGCCTATCCGTTCTTCGAGCGGACGATCGTCAGGACTTCAATGGGTGAGGACATCGAGCTGATCGACGGCGGGTACTGCGCAAACAACCCGACCCTGTACGCGATCGCCGATGCGGTCCAGGCACTTCGGAGTGATCGCAAGGACATCCGGCTGGTGAGCGTCGGCGTGGGCATCTATCCCGACCCGAAGCCGAGCCTGTTGATGTGGCTGGCGAAGAAATATCTCGTCAGCGTCCAGTTGCTGCAGAAGACCCTGGAGATCAACACGCAGTCGATGGATCAGCTGCGGCAGATTCTGTTCCCTGACTTACTGACCATCCGTATCAACGACTCCTACGTCACGCCTGAAATGGCGACCGATCTGCTGGAGCACGACCTCAAGAAGCTGGGCATCTTGTTTCAGCGAGGACGGGAGTCGTTCGCGTCGCGGGAGAAGCAACTTCGCGAGCATTTGATCTAGCCAGGGGAAAGAAGATGCCAATTTCAGAATCGCAGCTCGAAACGTGGTCCCACCAGGGATCGATCACACAGTCGAGTAACACCTACAACACGATCAAGAGCGTTCTGGAGGCCAGCACCACGCCGTATGCCAGCAAGAACTTCAAGGTGTTCCTTCAAGGCTCGTACGGCAACGACACGAATATTTACGCCGAGAGCGATGTGGACATCGTCATCCGGCTCGACGACTGCTTTCACAGCGATCTCGAATCTTTGTCCGATGACGAAAAGTCAGTCTACAAGGAGGCATTCAGCGACGCGACTTACACCCATACCGATTTCAAACGAGACGTGCTGTCAGTGCTTGAGCGGCAATACGGCTCGGCCGTGAAAGCCGGCGATAAGGCGATTGCCATCGACGCAAGCGGTTCACGGCGCAAGTCAGACGTGATTGTCGCGACGCAATTCCGGCGCTACTTCAAATTCCGGTCAGCGAGCGACTCTGAGTACGTCGAAGGCATCTGCTTCTTCAACGCCGCCGGCGAGCGAATCGCGAACTATCCGAAGCAGCACTCGGCCAATCTGACGGCAAAGCATCAGGCATCATCGAAGTGGCTAAAACCTATGGTGCGCGTGCTCAAGAACATGCGCAGCCGGATGGTCGAAGATGGCTTGATCAAAACTGGTATCGCGCCTTCGTACTACATCGAGGGCTTTCTGTACAACGTACCAAACGAGAAGTTCACGACCAGCTATCAGGACTGCGTGGCCAACATCTTGAATTGGTATCGGCAGGATGCTGGCAAAACAGACTTGGTTTGCGCGAACGAACAGTACTACTTGCTGCGTGATGGTTACCACACCTGCTGGTCTCAAACGGACTGTGATGCACTTGTCGAAGCAGCGGTTGATCTCTGGAATCAGTGGTGAGGAGAAGAAGGCATGGCAAAACCAGTCGAGATCGGAACCCGCAGCTTCCGGACCCAGAAAAGCGCACTGGACCATTACAAGGCCCTGCTACACCGGTATGAACCGCCCCGCCTTTCCCGGAGGCTCCTTACCTTGAGAGGATGGAGCCATGAGCAGAGCAAGCAAGTATTCCCCTGAAGTTCGTGAGCGTGCGGTCCGGATGGTGCTGGAGCACCGGCATGAGCACAGCTCGCAGTGGGCGGCGATCGGATCGATCAGCGCCAAGATCGGCTGCAAGCCGGAGACGTTGCGGTTGTGGGTGCGTCAGGCCGAGCGGGATCGCGGCCTGCGGCCGGGGCTGACGAGCGATGAGGGCGCACGCATGAAGCAGCTCGAACGCGAGAACCGGGAGTTGCGCCAGGCCAACGAGATCCTGCGCAAGGCGTCGGCGTATTTTGCCCAGGCGGAGCTCGACCGCCGGTTCAGGCCATGACGGCGTTCATCGACGAACACCGCGTTACCTACGGGGTCGAGCCGATCTGCAGGGTGCTGCCGATCGCCCCGTCGACGTACTACCTGCACGCCGGCCGCCGTACTGATCCGGCCCGCCGGCCGGCGCGGGCGCAGCGCGACGAGATCCTGTCGCCGCGCATCCAGCGCGTGTGGGAGGAGAACCGCCAGGTCTACGGTGTTCGCAAGGTGTGGAAGCAGTTGCATCGCGAACGCGTGGGGGTGGCCCGCTGCACCGTGGCGCGGCTGATGCGGCGGCTGGGCATCGCCGGGGTGGTGCGCGGCAAGCCGGTGCGCACGACCCACCGGGACCCGGCGCGACCGTGCCCGCTGGACCGCGTGAACCGGCAGTTCAGGGCGGATCGTCCCAACCAGCTCTGGGTCAGCGACTACACGTTCATCTCGACCTGGCAGGGCTTTGCCTATGTGGCCTTCGTGATCGACGTCTATGCACGCCGCATCGTCGGCTGGAAGCTGTCGGCGTCACAGCAGACCCAGTTCGTACTCGACGCGCTCGAACAGGCATTGCATGCCCGCCGGCCCGGCGCGGCCTCGATCCACCACAGCGACCGCGGCTCGCAGTACGTGTCGATCCGCTACACGGAGCGGCTGGCCGAAGCCGGTATAGAACCGTCGGTCGGCAGCGTCGGCGACTCCTATGACAACGCACTGGCCGAAACGATCAACGGGCTGTTCAAGGCCGAGGTCGTGCACCGGCGGTCATGGCGCAGCCGCGAGGAGCTGGAACTGGAGACGCTGCGCTGGGTCGACTGGTTCAACCACCGACGCCTGCTGGGATCGATCGGTCATATCCCGCCCGCCGAAGCCGAAGCGAACTACCATCAACAGCAATGCGAGTCCGCCATCGAGGCGTGACTCAAACCGCGGAGTCTCCGAAGAAGCCGGGGCGGTTCAGTACCAGGACGGGGATCGTATCTCTGACCCAGGGGACCACGCCGACCTCGTGGCCCTCATCGAACGGTATGACCCGATTCTTGACCAGGTTGGTGAGCAGGCGAAGGGGCGTGGCCAGATCGGCCACTTCGAACGGCGTCTGAACACAGGAACAGGCTGGAGCAACTCCGGCTTTTGGGTGGTGCGACTGGACGGGTCCGCCACGGACTTTTCGTACATCTGGGCCGTCAAAGGCCTACCAGGGGACCGGTCGAAGGATTTCTACGGCGCATGCCGGGAGGCTGTCGCACTCGATCTCGTTCTGGCCAAGAAGCGTGCCTTCGCGGAGCATGGCGACGCTCATGGGCTGGTTGCATGCGAACTGACCGGCGTGATGGTCAGCATCGACGACGCCCATCTGGATCACGCTTGGCCCAACTTCTCTCACATCGTCAGTGGCTTCCGGGCGGCCAGGGGCTGGTCAGGCGACATCCCGGACGGAATCGTGTCCGCCCCAGCTGACGGGCAGACGACGCCCACATTCGTCGACAAGGCAGTTGCGGATGCCTTCCGGGACTACCATCACAACCAGGCGATGCTGCGAATCCTCTCCAAGTCGGCCAACCTCCAGACTGCCAGCCAAGCTCGAAGACCTAAGATTGCACGCCCGGTGCGGCTGCTTTGATCAATTGCGGACGCGGGTTCAATTCCGCAAACGGGAATCGAACTGGCGTCCTGCATGATGCACTTGGCTGGTGACCCCGGCCGGGCAGAACTGGTAGGATTGACGGTGGATGGGGTTAGATTCCGCACCTTTCCGCAGCAGTTATAAGCGGTTGTAAGGCGCTGAGTTACTGAGGTTAGATCGGA
>JAJZRT010000108.1 GCA_021802595.1 Pseudomonadota bacterium | reverse complement strand
TCCAGCTGCAGCCGCAGGGTCAATACAGCCACCGGCTGGTGGTGGATCTCTACCCGGCCCAGGCAGGCGATACGGCGGCCGCGCCGGCCGTGACACCACCGCCGAACGTGGCCGAGCCGGCCACCCCGACCAGGCCGGAGACGTCGAAGTATGCGCGGCTGATCACGGTGGCGGTCGACGCCGGCCACGGTGGCGAGGATCCCGGTGCCAGCGGCGCGAACGGTTCGCACGAGAAGGACATCACGCTGGCGCTGGCCAAGAAGCTCAAGCAGAAAATCGACACCCAGGAAAACATGCGTGCCGTGCTGATCCGTGACGGTGACTATTTCGTTCCGCTCGGGCAGCGCGTCGTCAAGGCCCGTGCGCTGAAAGCCGATCTGTTCGTGTCGATCCACGCCGACGCCTTCATCAAGCCGGATGCGCGCGGTTCGTCGGTGTTCGCCCTGTCCGAGCACGGTGCGACGTCGGTGGCTGCGCGCTGGCTGGCCAAGAAGGAAAACGACGCCGACCTGATCGGGGGCGTCAACGTCGACGTCAAGGACCCCTTCCTCAAGCGCACCCTGATCGACCTGTCGCAGACTGCGACCATCAACGACAGTCTGAAACTGGGGAAGGCGGTGCTGAGGGAAATCGGAAGCGTCAATACCTTGCACAGAGGGCAGGTGGAACAGGCAGGATTTGCCGTGCTGAAGGCGCCGGATATCCCGTCGATTCTGGTGGAGACGGCCTTCATCTCCAATCCGGACGAAGAAAAACGCCTGAACGATCCCGGCTACCAGGACAAACTGGTGGGCGCCATCGTGGACGGCATCAAGGACTATTTCAACAAGCATCCTCTGACCGCTCCTTCGCGGCTGACGCGCAATCCATGACCGTCAGCCTGCTGGGTGCGGCGGCCCCCGGATTCGACCGGCCGCTCGATGTGCTCGAGTCTTGTCACAGCCGCATCGCCCGGCAGTGCGACACGCTCGACAAGCTGCTGGCGCATGTGCCGACGCACGGTGCGGATGCGCAGGCGCAGCAGGCGGCCGCAGCGGTGCTGGCCTATTTCGATACGGCGGCGGTTCAACACCACGACGACGAGGAGCGCAACCTGTTTCCGCTGCTCGAGGAAGCGGGTGCGCCAGGCGCCTGCGATCTGGTCGAAACCCTCACCCTCGAACACGAAGAACACGCGCTGCTGTGGCGGCAGCTTCGTCCGCAACTTGCGCTGATTGCCGGGGGGCTGACGGCGGCGCTCGACGAGGCCCTGGTATGCCGTTTCGTCGCGTTCAACCGCACCCACCTCGACTTCGAGAACGCCCACGTGCTGCCGCTGGCGCGGCAGGTGCTGGATGCCGCCGCCATCGAGCGCCTCGGCCGCGCCATGGCGGCGCGCCGGGGCGTGCCGTTTGCAGGGTCGTTGTGAGCATCCGCGTCCTGCCCGATGTGCTGATTTCGCAGATCGCCGCCGGCGAGGTGGTCGAGCGTCCCGCTGCCGCGCTGAAGGAGATTCTGGAAAACAGCCTCGATGCGGGCGCCACCGAGATCCAGGTCGATCTGGAGCATGGGGGCGTCAAGCGCATCCGGGTTGCCGACAACGGCAGCGGCATCGCGCGCGACGAACTTGCGCTCGCCCTGACCCGTCACGCCACCAGCAAGATCGCCAGTCTCGCCGACCTCGAACAGGTGGCGAGCCTGGGCTTCCGCGGCGAGGCGCTGGCGTCGATTGCCGCCATTGCGCGGGTACAGCTCACCAGCCGCATCGCCAACTCGTATCATCCCGGCGCCGAACATGCCTGGACCGTGCAGGCCGAAGGCGGGCGGCTCGGCGCGCCGTCACCGGCGGCGCGTGCGATCGGCACCACGATCGACATCCAGGACCTGTTCTTCAACACGCCGGCGCGGCGCAAGTTTCTCAAGACCGAGGCTACCGAGTACGCCCACTGTGCCGAGGCTGTGCGGCGGCTGGCGCTGGCAAATCCTGCCACGGCCTTTACGCTGACGCATAACGGCCGGGTGCAATTGCGACTCAACACCGAGCCTGCCGCATCGAGGGTGCGGCAGGTGTTGGGCGAGGCGTTCGAGCGCGATGCCATCGCGGTCGACGCGGCCGCCGGGGTGCTCAGGGTGTCCGGCTGGGTGATCCGCCCCAGTGCCGCAACGGGGGGGCGCGACAGCCAGCATGTCTTCGTCAACGGCCGCTACGTGCGCGACAAGCTGATCGTCCACGCGCTGAAGGAGGCCTATCGTGACGTGCTGCACCATCAGCTGAACCCGGCCTATTGCCTGTTCATCGACCTGCCGCCCGAGCTGGTCGACGTCAACGTGCATCCGGCCAAGACCGAGATCCGCTTTCGCGATGGGCGCGGCGTGCACCAGTTTCTGCTGCATGCGGTCGAGCGCATGCTGTCGGCGCCGGCGGGGGGGGAAAGCCTTCCCGTCGCCGCACTAGGGACGGAGACCGGCACGCCGAGGCCGGCTTGGGTTGCACCGCGGCAGACGTCGATGCCGCTGCAGGTGAACGAGGCGATGGCGTTCTATGCGCCGCTTGCGGCGCATCCATCAAGTGGTGCGCCTTTGGGAGAGGAGCCTGGGGCCAGGGCTCAGGGTTCGGGGGGGGCTGTTGCGCCTGCGGCGCAGCCATTCCCGGAAAGCGGGCAGGGCGATGTGCCGCTGCTCGGCTACGCGCTGGCGCAACTGCACGGGGTCTACGTGCTGGCGCAGAACGCGCAGGGGCTGGTGCTGGTCGACATGCATGCCGCGCACGAACGCGTCGTCTACGAGAAGCTCAAGACCGCGCTCGACGCCCGTGTGGTGCCGGCGCAGACCCTGCTGATCCCGGTCGCGCTCACGGTCGATGCCCGCGATGTGGCCGAAATCGGCCCGCATCTGGAGTCGCTGGCCGGGATCGGGTTCGAGTTGTCGGTCACCTCGCCGACCTCGGTGGCGGTGCGTTCGGTGCCGTGGCTTTTGAAGGATGCCGATCCGGTCGAGCTCACCCGCGCGGTGTTGGCCGAAGTGGCCGAATTCGGTGTGGCACGCCTGCTGGCCGAGCGCCGCAACGAGTTGCTTGCGACGCTCGCCTGCCATGGCGCGGTGCGCGCCAACCGGCGCCTGACGTTGCCCGAGATGAATGCCCTGTTGCGCGAGATGGAGGCCACCGAACGGGCCGGGCAGTGCAACCATGGCCGTCCGACCTGGTTCCAGATCGGCCTCGGCGAACTCGACGCCATGTTCATGCGCGGCCGCTGATCGCGTGGTCGGGGCTTTCGATTATAATCTTGAGTTAATTAGTCAGGTATTGGCGAGGCCATCATGAACGAACGCAAGACCATCCCCATCCAGGAAATCAACGAGGCCAGCAACTGCGCCGGCTCCGAGCCCTATGCGCTGATGGTGCTGGGCGACTCGATGGTGCCGGAATTCGAGGAGGGCGAAATCATCGTGGTCGAGCCGTCCGGCCTGGTCAAGGACGGCTCCTACGTGGTTGCCTATGTCAACGACGAATACATCTTCCGCCAGATCGTGAAGTGCGACGATGGCTGGATGCTGAAACCGCTGAACCCGTTGTACGAGAACATTCCGGTGGCGGATCTCGACGTCGCCAAGGGCGTGGTCATCATGAAGAAGCGGCCCGGAAAGCGCAGCGAGCAGAAGCGCTACATCTGAGTGCCGCGTCTAATCCACTGATGTAACAAGGTTTTCTGATTAATACATTCTATTAATCGACACATAGAATATTTAAATAAATTAGTTGACTAAATTAGTAAGGTATATAGACTGGGAATCCTGTTCAACCCCTTTCCAACAGGAGATAACCATGAGTGGACTGATCGCCAATTTCCCGAGCGACGGCATCGTGACCATCAACCGGGTGATTCTGAAGCCGGAATACACGGTGGAAGACTTGCAGGAACGGGTGGCATTCCTGTGCGAGAACGTCAAGACCTACCATTCCGACACCGGTTTTATTGGCGGCTTCGTCGCGCTGAACTCCGGTCAGGTTTCGAACGAGGGTTCGACCATCGGGCAGGCCGTCGAAAGCCCGATGAAGGGCAAGGAGGCGCTGATCGTGACCTTCTGGACTGACTTCGAGAGCCACGAGAAATCGCACCGTTCCGCAACCTTCCAGCCGCTGTTCCGGAACGTGCTGGACCTGTGCGAGAACGGCAACGAGGAAATCGCCTATGAAATGCTGTGGTCCGGCAAGGCCTACGGCCCCGACGAGATCGCTGCGGCACGCCAGGCCAAGGCGCAATACGCCCAGGCCGCCTGATCGGCTTGCGGACCCGGTGGAAACGGCAGGGGAAACCCTGCCGTTTTTTATGGCCGTTTTCCGGGCAGGGGGAGGCGATGACCTGCCGCAAGGCCAGAGGCCCGCGCGTTGCAGCCATCCCATCTGTCCAATTCCCCAAATGCCGCATGAAGGCATCGCAATGGCCCTGGGGAGCAGGTCAGGGGGCGTCCTCCATGGCGCGGTCGTACTGCCCGGCGCGCGCCAGGCCGTTGAGGCGGCAGCGCTTGCGCAGGGCCTGCTGCGCGGCGGCGACGTTGGATTCCTGCCCCCGCCAGGCAGCCAGTACCGGTGCCTGCAGCGCCCGCCCGTAGGAAAAGCTGATCTGCCACGGCTGCGGTCCCATCGCGTTCATGGCGTTGAGGTGGGCGGTCGCGTCTTCCGCAGTCTGCCCGCCGGACAGGAAGACGACGCCCGGCACCGCCGCAGGTACATAGCGCCTGAGGCAGCGCAGTGTGGCTTCGGCGACTTCCTGTACGCTGGCCTGCCGGGGACATTTCATGCCGGCGATCACCATGTTCGGCTTCAGCAGCATGCCTTCGAACTGCACCCGGTGGGCGTCGAGTTCGGCGAACACCGCCTGCAGCACCTGCGCCGTCACTGCCTCGCAGCGCCCGATGCCGTGGGCGCCGTCCATCAGCACTTCCGGTTCCACGATCGGCACCAGTCCGGCTTCCTGGCACAGCGCGGCGTAGCGCGCCAGCGCGTGGGCATTGGCGCGGATGCCGAAGGCCGATGGAAGATCGCGTTCGTCGATCTCGATCACCGCGCGCCACTTGGCGAACTGCGCGCCCAGTTGGCGGTATTCGGCGAGACGCTCACGCAATCCGTCCAGCCCCTCGGTCAGCTTGTCGCCGGGGTAGAGCGCCAGCGCCCTGGCGCCTTGGTCGACCTTGATGCCGGGCACTATGCCCCGTCCCGCAAGCAATTGGGGGAAGGGAGTGCCGTCTCGCGTGTGCTGGCGCAGGGTCTCGTCGTACAGGATGACGCCACCGATCGTGCGTTCGATGTCGTCGGTGGTGAAGAGGATTTCGCGGTAGCGGCGGCGGTTCTCCTCGGTGGATTCCACTCCCACGGAGTCAAAGCGCTTCCTGATCGTGGGATTGCTTTCGTCTGCCGCCAGTACGCCTTTCTGTTTCGCGACGATGGCGCTCGCCACGGATTTGAGTTCGTCGATATTCATGGATCAAGACCCTCCTGAGCGGATGCAGGCATGCGGTTTAACTGCCCGTCCACCTCACTTTAGACACTGCAAGGGCCGTCTGCGACCGGCAAGCTGGGGGATAATCGCCCCCATGCCTGCCCCCAGCCATCCGCCCGCCATTTTTCTCATGGGCCCGACCGCCTCGGGCAAGACCGCGCTGGCAGTCAGCCTGATCGAACACTTCCCCCTCGAAATCATCAGCGTCGACTCGGCACTGGTGTATCACGGCATGGACATCGGCACCGCCAAGCCCGACGCCGCCACGCTGACCCGTGCGCCGCATCACCTGCTGGATATCCGCGACCCTACCGAAGCCTATTCCGCCGCGGCGTTCTGCGACGACGCGCGACGCCTGATGGCCGACATCGTCGCGCGCGGCAGGGTGCCGCTGCTGGTCGGCGGAACCATGCTGTATTTTCGTGCGCTGTTGCAGGGACTCGACGACTTGCCGCGCGCCGACGCCGCGCTGCGGAAAGGGCTGGAAGCGGAGGCGGCTGAGCGCGGCTGGCCGGCGTTGCATGCCGATCTGGTGCGGATCGACCCGGCGACCGCGGCGCGGCTGGCACCCAATGATTCGCAGCGCATCGGCCGCGCGCTGGAAGTCTTCCGGCTCACCGGCACGCCAATGTCGGCCTTGCTCGATCGGGCGCAACCGGTGCTGCCGTATCGCGTGCTGCAGCTTGCCCTGATCCCGTCCGACCGGGCGGTGCTGCACCAGCGCATCGCCGCGCGCTTCGACGCCATGCTCGCTGCCGGCCTGATCGATGAAGTGGAATGCCTGCGCCGCACCTACGCGCTGACGCCCGACCTGCCCGCCATGCGCGCGGTCGGCTACCGCCAGGCGTGGGCCTATCTCGACGGCGAAATTGATTTGAGGGAATTGCGCGAGCAAGGCATCGCTGCCACCCGCCAGCTTGCCAAACGCCAGTTGACCTGGCTGCGCTCGTGGCGCGATGCGGTGGTGCTGGATTGCCTGGCGGATGATCTGGAATCGCAGGCGATGGCTCTCCTTGAGCGTCATTTGCGGCCGTAGCCGCGGCCTTAATCCTTGCTGGTCGACTCGACCCTGGCGCAGGCCTGCCCGCGATGGAAGCGGATGCCGACGGCGTCGCCCGTGTTGAGCGCCGAGGCATCCTGCACCACGGTGCCGTCTTCCAGCTGGACGATGCTGTAGCCGCGCGCCAGCACGCCTTCCGGGTTGAGGTGGTCGAGGCTGCTGGCCAGCCGTGCCATATTAAGTCGACGCTGCCCGAAAATTCCCTGGACCGCGCGCCGTCCGCGCAGGTCCAGCGCGTCCAGTCGCTGCTGTTCGCGCTGGATGACGTGGCGCGGCGTCACCAGTCGCTGGTTCAGGCGCGCGAGCCGCAATTGCTCACGCGTCAGCCGCGTGGTGCCGGCGTGCTGAAGATGCTGTGCCAACTGGCTCAGTTCGGCCTGCCGGCGGCGCAATTGGTCGGCCGGATGGACCAGCCGTCGCGCCAGGTAATCGAGCCGGTGCATCGCGCCGTGCTGTCTGCGCGCCAGGTGGTGCTGCAGCTGGTGCGCCAGGTGGCCTAGTCGCAGCAGCAGTTCCTGCCGCACCGGGCTGGCGAGCTCGGCCGCCGCGGTGGGGGTGGGCGCGCGCAGGTCGGCGGCGAAGTCGGCCAGGGTGAAATCGGTTTCGTGGCCGACGCCGCTCACCACCGGCATCGGGCTGGCGGCGATCGCACGCGCTACCGCCTCGTCGTTGAACGCCCACAGATCTTCCAGCGAGCCGCCGCCACGGCACACCAGCAGCACGTCGCACTCGGCGCGTGCGCCGGCGGTGCGGATCGCGGCGGCGATCTGGGCACCCGCGCCCGCGCCCTGTACCGGGGTGGGGTAGACGATCACCGGCAGGCCCGGCATGCGGCGCGCCAGTGCGGTCAGCACGTCGTGCAGGGCCGCGGCCTGGGGCGAGGTGACGACGCCGAGGCAGCGCGGAAAGCGCGGCAGCGTGCGTTTCTTCAACGGGTCGAACAGGCCTTCTGCTTCCAGCTTCGCCTTCAGCTTGAGGAAGGCTTCGTACAGCCGCCCGGCGCCGGCACGGCGGATCGCTTCGGCGCCCAGCTGGAATTCGCCGCGCGCTTCGTACAGCGAGGGCAGGGCGCGGATCTCGACATGGTCGCCGTTGGCCGGGGTGAAGCCGGCAAACTGGTTGCGCCCGCGGAACATCACGCAGCGCACCTGCGCATTCGCATCCTTGAGCGAAAAATACCAGTGGCCGGAGGCGGCTCGGGTGAAGTTGGACACTTCGCCTTCCACCCACAGCAGTGGCAGTTGCGACTCCAGCGCGCGGCGCGCCATGCGGTTAAGTTCGCTGACGGTGAGCACGGGGGAGGCGGGCGTGCTGCCGGGGTGATCGTCCAGTAAATCCATGGCATGCAGGATAGCGGCTTGGCTTCGGCACGGTTCATGCACAGTCATCAAATCCTCATAAAAAAAACCTGATAACCCTATTGACGACAATTGTGTTTTCATAACCAATTGATATTAAATGAAAAAGTGCGTTGTCTACTTTTTGGGCCAAATTACTTTTTCCTTTGTGGGCGGGCGTTTAGGGACTCCGCGAGGGCGTTTCTCACAGACTTATCCACATCAATTGTGGAGAACTCGTGGCGGCGCCGGAAAATGTCGACGGTATCAATTGGTGCTTGCCGAAACCTGCGCGCGAGCGCTACATTTCGCCCTGTTGTTTTATCGTGGAGTGGTTTCCTGTGCTTGCCATCATTGAGGCGGCCGGTTGGCCGATCTGGCTGCTGATCCTGGCGTCTGTCATCGCCGTGGCCATCATCATCGAACGTGCTTACAGCTTGCGTACCCAGGAAGTGGCGCCGGCCGGCCTGCTGCAGGAGACCATCAAGGTCTACCAGGAACGCGGCGTGACGCCGGAGCTTGTCAGCCGACTGGCCGACGGCTCCCCGCTGGGGCGGATTTTTGCGACCGCGCTGAAGAACGCCCACAACTCGCGCGAGATCATGAAGGAATCCATCGAGGAGTCCGGACGCGCGGTGACCCACGAGCTCGACCGTTTCCTGACCTCGCTCGGCACGGTCGCCAGCATGGCGCCGCTGCTTGGGCTGTTCGGCACGGTGATCGGCATGATCGAGATCTTCGGTGCGCAGACCGGTGCCGGCACCAATCCCGGCCAGCTGGCGCACGGTATTTCGATCGCGCTCTACAATACTGCCTTCGGCCTGATCGTGGCGATTCCGGCGATGATTTTCTACCGCTTCTTCCGCGCCAAGGTGGAGTCGCTGGTGGTCGACATGGAGCAGCAGGCGATCAAGCTGGTGGAAATCGTCCTGGGCGACCGGAAGTAAATCATGAACTTCCGCAAAGGCCGTCGCGAGGACTACCCGGAAATCAACCTGATTCCGTTCATCGACATCCTGCTCGTCATCGTGATTTTCCTCGCGGTGACGACGACCTACGCGCGCTTTGCCGAACTCAAGATCAACCTGCCCACCAGCAGCGCCGCCCAGACCCCGAATCCGCCGAAGCAGATCGAGGTCGCCGTATCCGAGGATGGCCGCTACGAGATCGACAGCACGGTGGTGGGCGATGCCTCGATCGA
>JAJZRT010000107.1 GCA_021802595.1 Pseudomonadota bacterium | reverse complement strand
GAAAGCGAAACCGCTTGAAAACCGACATCGTCGAACTGCGGTTGGCCCCGGAAGACAACCGCCGGCTGGCCAACCTGTGCGGCCCGATGGACGAGAACCTGCGCCAGATCGAGGCGGCGTTCGACGTCACCATCGGCCGCCGTGGTTCGAGTTTCCGCTTCAGCGGAGACGGCGCGCAGGCCGAGAAGGCCGCGCAGGCGATCGAGCATTTCTACAACCGCGCGCACGACGAACTCTCGCTCGACGACATCCAGCTCGGGCTGGTCGAACTCACGCGCGGCCGCGCCGACGAGGAAGGCCCCGCGCTGCGCACGCGCCGCGCCGACCTGCGCGCGCGCACCCCGCGCCAGGGCGAGTACATCGAGCAGATCCGCAGCCACGACATCACCTTCGGCATCGGCCCGGCCGGTACCGGCAAGACCTATCTGGCGGTCGCCTGCGCGGTCGACGCGCTGGAACGCGAGCAGGTCAAGCGCCTGGTGCTGACGCGCCCGGCGGTGGAAGCCGGCGAGCGCCTGGGCTTTCTGCCGGGCGACCTGACGCAGAAGGTCGATCCCTACCTGCGCCCGCTGTACGACGCGCTCTACGACCTGATGGGCTTCGACAAGGTGACGCGCCTGATCGAGCGCCACGCCATCGAGGTGGCGCCGCTCGCCTTCATGCGCGGCCGCACGCTCAATCATGCCTTCATCATCCTCGACGAGGCGCAGAACACCACGCCCGAGCAGATGCAGATGTTCCTCACCCGCATCGGCTTCGGCGCGCGCGCGGTGGTCACGGGCGACCCGACGCAGATCGACCTGCCCAAGCACGTGAAGTCCGGCCTGATGGACGCCGCCGACGTGCTGGCCGGCGTGCGCGGGCTGGCCTTCACCCATTTCCAGTCCGAGGACGTGGTGCGCCATCCGCTGGTCGGCCGCATCGTCGACGCCTACGCTGCGCGCCGCGCGGAAACGGACAAGTGAGCCCGCACTTCAGCCTGTCGGTGCAGTTCGCCAGCGCGGCCGACAATCTGCCGGCCCGCACGCAGATCCGCCGCTGGGTCGCCGCCGCGCTCGAGCACCCCGCCGAGATCACCGTGCGCATCGTCGACGCCGACGAGGCGCAGGCGCTCAACCAGGATTACCGCCACAAGGGCTATGTGCCCAACGTGCTGACCTTCGAATACGGCGAGATCGCGCCCGGCGTGCTCGGCGGCGACGTGGTGATCTGCGCGCCCGTGGTCGAGCGCGAGGCGCGCGAGCAGGGCAAGCCGCTCAAGGATCATTACGCGCACATGACCGTCCATGGCGTGCTGCACCTGCAGGGCTACGACCATCTCGATCCGGCGGAGGCCGATATCATGGAATCGCGCGAAGCCGTTATACTGAAACGGTTCCGTATTTCCAATCCCTACGCTTCCTGACACGACATGGAGTCCGACAGTAGTCATAAACCGAGCTTGCTCGAACGCCTCTCCCACTGGCTGATGCGCGAACCCGAAGACCGTGAACAGCTCATCGAGCTTCTCCACGGCGCCTACGAAAACAACCTGATGGATGCCGACGCCCTGGCGATGATCGAGGGCGTGCTGCAGGTGTCCGAGATGCGTGTCGGCGAGATCATGATCCCGCGCGCGCAGATGGACGTCATCGACATCAACGATCCGCCCGAAAAGTTCATCCCCTTCGCCATCGAGACCGCGCACTCGCGCTTCCCGGTCATCGACAAGGACCGCGACGACGTGATCGGCATCCTGCTGGCGAAGGACCTGCTGCGTCACTATGCCGAATCCGACAGCGACATCCGTGGCATGCTGCGCCCCGCGGTGTTCATTCCCGAATCGAAGCGGCTCAACGTGCTGCTGAAGGAGTTCCGCTCCAACCGCAACCACATTGCCATCGTCGTCGACGAATACGGCGGCGTCGCGGGTCTGGTGACGATCGAGGACGTGCTCGAACAGATCGTCGGCGACATCGAGGACGAATACGACTTCGACGAGACCGAGGACAACATCATCCGCGAACACGACGGCGTGTTTCGCGTGAAGGCGACGACGGAGATCGCCGACTTCAACGAGACCCTCGGCGCGCATTTCTCCGATGAGGAATTCGACACCGTCGGCGGGCTTGTCATCTCGCGCTTCGGCCACCTGCCCAAGCGTGGCGAGTCGGTGAAGTTCGATGGCTTCCAGTTCAACGTGCTGCGCGCCGACAGCCGCCGCCTGCTTGCCGTGCGGGTGATGCGCCTGCAGCCGGAAGAGGCCGACGCGCAGCTGCCGCTGGTGTAATGCTTGAGGCCGTTCGCCCTGAGCTTGCCGAAGGGTCCCGTGCCCATTCGGAGATGCCCTTCGACAAGCTCAGGACAGGCCCTTCGACAAGCTCAGGACAGGCCCTTCGACAAGCTCAGGACAGGTTTCGACAGGCTCAGCCTGAACGGATGTAGATTATTCACAGCGTATGCTGTCGGTCGCCGCGCGCAAACTCCGCCAGCGGCGCCACGCTGCCTTTCGTCATCCCGATCACCTTGAACAGCTCGCCCATCTCGGCCGGCGACACCAGCCGCTGCACCGCATTGGCCTGCGGCAGCCAGGCTGCGGCGTCGTCGGGCGACGTCTGCATCATCAGCCCGGCCAGCCCGCTGTTGAGGAGAAAGTTCGCCTGGCTCGTGTAGCCGGCGAGTGCGAGCCCCGCCCCCATTCCGGCACGCGCCACGGCGCTGAAATCGACGTGCGCGGTGAGATCGACAAGGCCCGGCAGATAAAACGGGTCGTCGAGCGCGCGGTGGCGGTAGTGCGCGCGCAGCGTGCCCATGTGGCGCTGCGGGTGGTAATACTCGGCGGCGGAGAAGCCGTAGTCGATCATCAGGACCAGGCCGCGGTCGAGCGACTGGGCGAGCGAGGCGACCAGCGCGTCGGCAGCGAGGTTGATCTCCGACACGTAGCCGGGCGCGAGATCGAGTGCCTCGGCGCGGGCGCGCAGTACGGGATCCGCAATGGGGCGATCCTGCCAGGCGAATCGATCTCCCTCGACGATCACGCCGCGCGCCAGTGGCCCCTTGTCCGTCCAGTGGACGAGCTCGACCGGCAGCGCGTCGAGCACCTCGTTGCCGAGGATCGCACCGGCGAAACGGGCCGGCAGCGCGTCCAGCCACTGCGCCCGTTCGGCAAGACGAGGTAGTTGGCGCGCAATCGTCGCCTGCTGGCGCTCACGCAGGTCGGCGCTTACCTCGAGAATCCGATAGCGCGCCGGTAATGTGCCGAGCCGCTCCAGCTCTCCCAGCACGTCCGCCGCCAGCTGCCCGCTGCCCGCGCCCAGTTCCAGCACCTCGCCGCCCGTTTCGGCCAGCACCGGCGCGATCGCCTGCGCCAGCGTGCGGCCAAACAGCGGCGTCATCTCCGGCGCGGTGACGAAATCGCCCGCCGCGCCGAACTTCATTGCGCCGGCGGCGTAGTAACCGAGCCCCGGCGCGTACAGCGCGGCTTCCATGAAGCGCGAGAACGGCAGCCAGCCGCCGCCGGCGTCGATCAGCGCACGCAGGTGCGCAACGACACGCTGGCTGTGCGCAAGGGCGTCGGCGGAAGGGGCGGGCAGCATGGGGCGGGTTAATGGATAATGCGTAATCCACGGACTATAAGGGCGAATCCCGATGCATGGCAAAGTCGTACTGATCACCGGCGGGGCCAAGCGCGTGGGCGCGGCGTCGGCGCGCCTGCTGCACGAAGCCGGTGCCAACCTGATGATCCATTACCGCAGCTCGGCCACCGAGGCGCGTGCGCTGCAGGACGAACTCACCGCCATCCGTCCCGATTCGGTCGCGCTGATCCAGGCCGACCTGCTTGACATCGGCGGCTTGCCCGCGCTGGTGCATCAGACCGTCGCCACCTTCGGCGGGCTGGACGTGCTGCTCAACAACGCATCGAGCTTCTATCCGACACCGGTCGGCAGCATCTCGGAAAAGGACTGGATCGATCTCATGGGCAGCAACCTCAAGGCGCCCATGTTCCTGTCGCAGGCCGCCGCGCCCGAGCTGAAGAAACGCCGCGGCTGCATCATCAACATCACCGACATCCACGCCGAGCGGCCGATGAAGAGCTACGTCGTCTATTCCGTCGCCAAGGCCGGCCTGGTCGGCCTCACCAAGTCGCTGGCGCGCGAGCTCGCGCCCGAAGTGCGCGACTCGAATTTCGACGAGGTCTCGCGCCAGCGCATCGTCTCGCACACGATGCTGAAACGCGCCGGGGATCCCAGCGACATCGCGCTCGCGGTGCGCTTCTTCGCGATGGACACGCACTACGTGACGGGGCAGATCCTGGCGGTGGACGGCGGGCGCAGCGCGAAGCTCTAGACGCCGCCGACACCCGCAGCTTCTTCTTCATGGCCAGCAGCCTGTAGAGCCTGAGCGCCGCGAGGCGGTTCAGCTCGTCGTCGGCGCGCACGGCGCGCAGGCGCGACAAAATCCTGCGCGAACCGACGCGCAGGAGATTGCGGTCCAGGGCCCGGCGCGGGGCCGCCGCTGTCGCGTATCGACGACAGCGTGCGCGCCGTATGGCTTCGCTCAACCCTGGCGCCGCTGGCTGCGGAAGGTGGAACCGGAGCGAATCTCCTCGAGCTCCGCGGCCTTCTCTTCAAGTGCCTCGGAAACCGGGGCTGTGGTGGCAGCTTCCGGCAATTTGGCCAGCGCCGGGCCGGCCGCATGCGTCGCGATGTTGCCGGTGATGACGGCGCCTTCCTCGACCATCAGCGCGCCGTAGCGGATCGTGCCGTTGACGCGGCCGGTCGCGTATACCACCAGCCGCTTGCGGGCGGTCAGATCGCCCTCGAAGGTGCCGCGCACTTCCGCCACGTCGATCTCGGCCTTGCCCGAGAACACGCCGCCCTCGGCGATGCGGATGTCGCGGCTGTTCATCGATGCTTCCACGCGGCCTTCCACCACCAGGATTTCGCAGTCGGTGATCTCGGCGCCCTTCAGCTTGATGTTCGGTCCGACGATGAGCTTGCTGCCCGCATCGCCTTGCGTGGCCTTGATGACCTCGGGCGCGGCCGCTTCCTTGGCGGCCTCGGCAGGCCTGGGCGTTTCGGACGGCTTGGCCGGGTAGCCGGTCGGACCCGTGCGGCTCGAATCGGTTCGGGTGGAGCTGGGGGTGCCGGGTTGCATGAAGGATTTGAGCATGGTTCGTCTCTCTCGTGTCTGGGTGGTCAAACGGGGGGTACTGCGCTCTGGTGTGGTTGCACCCGGAATTGGGCACGAGGGTCGAAGAGCAACAGCCGGGCCAGAACCGAAAAATCGTTGATAAACACATAGATAAGTGTTTTTCGGCGATTCGCCGAGGGCAAAAACAGGCTAAAGCGTCGCCTAAGGACGACACGCAAATCGGCTGGTTTAAGGAATATTCCTACAAAACAAAAGGATAGGGCGGATTGAGCCTGTCGTCGGATGGCGACGTGCGTTGCCGCAATAGCGACATCATGCTGATCCGATGGCGTGGGTGTGGATGGACTCTCAACGCCCGGCGCGCCCTGATCTGCCATGAGGCCCTGATCGGTGTTACCGCCGGGTTGCGCGGGGGTACACGTCGCTGAGGAAGGCGATCGACACTGGAACAAGCCTGTGAGCAGGGCAACGGGGCGCGGAAAACACTCGGCCAACGCGATGAGCCGGACAAGGTTTCGATGCTCGCGTCCGGGGCGGGCGGCGCCACGACGAAACGAAGTCAGGCGGTAAACAAGCCGCGCATATCGGTCAGCATGAGCCGCCGTCGTTGATCCGGCCTGCCCCGCTCCCTTCCCGCGGCAGGCAACGAAGCACCGTGTCGCAGGCACGCAAGCCCCTGTTCTCCCCGTCGACAAGCAAACCCTATCAGCGAATCCACGGGTCGGGCCACGTGGATTCGCTCCGCCCTCAGCGCATCACATCGACACCCCGCACGCCATGCGCGCGCCGCCGCCGCCCAGCGCGGCCGGATGATCGGAATGGTTGTCTCCGCCGACGTGAACCATCAGCGAGCGCCCCTTCATGTCAGCCATTTTCAGGCGCGGCGCCAGCACCGGCTGGCTCACGTTGCCGCTGGCGTCGACGAAGAGCGGCGGCAGGTCGCCCAGGTGTCCGTCGCCCCACGGCGTGCCGTGGCGGTTTGTCTTCTGCGGATCGTAGTGGCCGCCTGCACCGAGCGCCGGGACCATCTTGCCGTCCTTTTCCTTCGGCGAACAGTCTGCGTTGGCGTGCACGTGGAAGCCGTGCATGCCGGGCGTGAGGCCTTTGAGCTCAGGGGTGAACACGAGGCCGTAGGCCGATTCGGAAATCGTCACTTGGCCGACCGACGCGCCGCTGCCTTTTTCATCGACCAGCGACATCGGCACCACAATGTCGGCCATCACGGAAAACGACGCAACGCTCAACGCGATTGCGGCAAACTGTGCTTGTACGTTCATGAACCTCTCTCCTTGGATTGGGATGGATAGCATGGCGTCGAAGCCCGGGTTGGCCGGCGAGGGACGCCGGATTCCCAGTGATGTTGTTCGGGCCGATGTCACGCCGGGTATCGGTCCGCTCCGCAAGGCTCGAATAATAAGCGTTTTAGCGGAACAGTGTGCCGAGGCTACGTTGCCGTGACCGGCTCGTCGCTGTTGGCGGGGGGATGCGCAATCGCGAGATCCCCGGCTTCATTGCGTTCCGCGCGAGTGACGGGACACATATTCACGCAGCACCCTGTCCATGCGCGACTGCCAGCCATCACCCGTGGACTTGAAATACGCCACCACCTCGGGGCTGTAGCGCACCGAAACCAGCAGCTTCCTGTTGTCTGACTTGGGACGGCCGCGCAGCGTGCGCAACGGCACCATGTCCTTCAACTGCTTCGGCGCGAGCGCGATCAGGCGCGCCTCGCCGTATTCGATCCGTTCATCCACCCACACCAGCGCGGCTTCCCAATCGAGCTCGACCGCCATTGCCAGCGAAACGCCATGCTTGTCCTGGTTCGCCAAGTCCTTGGCCGGATCGAACTCGATGGGCACGGATTTAATGGAGCTACATTAAAGATGATCTGGGGCGCTGTTCATCTGTGGGTGTGAATGGTCGTTTCCGAGTGGCTCAATTTACGTTAGCAACGGTGTTGTAAGTCACCAGGGCGATAGCTTGACGCTACTAACGTTAGGCGTTAGTATTGCGGCATGATCAAACGGTTCAAATGTCGCGATACACAAGCACTGTTTGAAGGTAAACGCGTCCCGCGGTTTGCCAACATCGCAAGCGTGGCGATCCGCAAACTGCAAATGCTGCACGCCATCGAGCGCTTGGAGTCTTTGCGCATTCCGCCGCAAAACCGGCTGGAAGCGCTCAAGGGCAGCCGCAAAGGCCAGTGGAGCATCCGCGTCAACGACCAATGGCGCGTGTGTTTTGTCTGGAAGGACGGCGCGGCATGGGATGTGGAAATCGTCGATTATCACTAGGAGGCATCATGGCCAAACGTCAAATCCCGCTCGCCACGCCCGGCGAAATCCTGCTGGAAGAATTTCTCAAGCCGCTGGGCGTCACCCAATACCGGCTGGCCAAGGAAATCGGCGTACCGCAGCGCCGTATCGGGGAGATCGTCGCCGGCAGGCGCAGCATCACCGCCGATACTGCCGCGCGCCTGGGCGTCTACTTCGGCATGGAAGCCGAGTTCTGGCTGAACCTGCAGGCACACTACGACCTGGCGCTCACGCGCGAGGCGCTGGCCGAGAATCTGGCGGCGATTCAGCCGCTGGCGGCGGCGGCGTAATTCTGGGATGGCAAAAGGCAAGACCTGACCCCGGGTCTACATTCGGCAGGAAATGCACGGAACTTTAGCCGGCGTTCCGTAACGGCGCGGCGCCTCGAAGGCGCCGATCACAAGGTCAAACCTTGCGGACTTCCCCAGCATTAGGCCCGGCATCAGGGCCGGGGCAGCAGTGATTGCCTGGCTTATGCCTCGGTTGGGATAGCGCTTGCATTCCACGACGATGAAGTGTGTGCCATCCTCCGGGCAGCCTTTTGCATCGATCTCCCACTGCGTCCCACTGGTTCCAGGCACTGAGAAAACCGTGTCTGACCCTATTTCACCACGTGTTCGGTGAACCCGTTTCTGACGATTCGGCACGGGATGATCGGAATGGCGTGCATGGGGATGGGGTTCAAGCCTCGGCAAATGGCGCTGCCGCTAATGACGGCCAACGTCCAAGCTCAGGGGCGCTGCGCGGCTCTATCGCGCAGCGTCCCTTGGAGCGCAGTGTTAGAGGCATGGTTATTAAGCGCATCTCATTTCTTCGCCCGAGTTTTTGACCTCAAAAACTGTTTGCGCCGACGTTTCGCCAAGCGGATGCATTCTGGACACAAGGCAAGGAACCCTTGATTAGTTTGCACCAGTTGACGGGGTGACACTTGTGAACACCACCTGCAATTTCCATCCTCGGTAGGCGTTAAGGTAAAAGACTCATCAAGCCGAATGGAAGCGGCAGTAGATTTTCCATTCTGCTGAGGAACGGTTGCCACAATTTTTCGTGCATTGTTATTGATAGGCACACCACCTGCGGCGTACACGGATGCCCCTCGCGGAAAAGTCTTACGCATTCTTCATCCGCCTCTAACGTAAAGTGTCCATCCTAAATGCCGCTTTATAAACCGTCATCGGTGGGGCGCCCTTATGAAAATATGTTGTTAATCATTGGACTGCATTTCTTTAGTTCGTCCTAAACATCAATCCAAATGCGTCACGAGCTTCGGCCATCATAGAGACGGTTTCGTTAGCACTTCAGGTTCGGCCCCCAGCTTCTTGTACCCCCGATACCACTCCACCCACTTCCCGATCCCGTATTCCAGCGTCGTCGCCGGCTTGAACCCGGTGTCGCGGATGAGGTCGTCGACATCCGCGTAGGTGGCCTGCACGTCGCCGTCCTGCATCGGCAGGAAGTTCTTCTTCGCGGTCTGGCCGAGCGCGGCTTCGATGGTGCCGATGAAGTCCATCAGCTGCACCGGGGTGTGGTTGCCGATGTTGTAGATGCGGTAGGGCGCGTGGCTGGTGGCGGGGTCGGGATGCTTGTGGTCGAAGTTGGGGTTGCCCAGCGGGATGCGGTCGAGCACTTTCACTGTGCCGTCGGCGATGT
>JAJZRT010000106.1:4895-9126 GCA_021802595.1 Pseudomonadota bacterium | reverse complement strand
GCTGTCGGGCATCGTCGCCGGCCAGGTGGGCAAGCTCCTGCGCGACTACGTGTCGGGCCTGTCGATCGGCTCGGTGCACGTCGATTCCGCGCGCGACCCGATCAACATCGTGGTGCGCCTGCCGCGCGCGGAACGCCAGTCGCCCGCGTCGCTGATGGCGATCCGCCTGACCAACATGATGGGCAGCCAGGTGCCGCTGGGTGCGATCGCCAGGGTGGAAACCGTCCCCTACGGCAAACCCGTCTACGACCGCGACCAGCATCCCATGGTCATGGTGGGCGGCGAGATGATCACCTCCAGCCCGGTCTATGCCGTGCTGGCGCTGGACAAGATGCTGGACGGCACCCTGCTGCCCAACGGCGTGCGCTTCAAGACCGGCAATCTGGGCTTCACCCAGGCGACGCCGGACGACGTCACCCATTACCACCTGCTGTGGGGCGGGGAAATGCGCCTGACCCTGGACGTGTTCCGCGACCTCGGCTCGGCCTTCATCATTGCCCTGGTGTTCATCTATCTGCTGCTGGTGGGCTACTACAAGTCCTTCGTCATGCCGATGATCGTGATGGGCGCCATCCCGCTCACCCTGATCGGCGTCTTCCCCGGCCACTCGGCCACCAGCCAGGCGTTCACCGCCACCTCGATGATCGGCGTCATCGCACTGGCCGGCATCGTGGTGCGCAACTCGCTGCTGCTGATCGATTTCATCGTCGATTACCGTGCCCGGGGCTATGGCCTCAAGGAGGCGGTGATCGAGGCCGGCGCGGTGCGGCTGCGGCCGATCCTGCTGACCGCGCTCGCCATCATCCTGGGGTCGGCGATCATGATCACCGACCCGGTGTTCGGCGGGCTGGCGGTCTCGCTGATTTTCGGCACCTTCGCTTCCACCGCGCTCACCCTGATCGTCATCCCGCTGCTGTATTACATCTGGCAGAAACACAGCGAGCCCCAGCCTTGATAAACCAGGGGCCGCCCTTATTTTTTCTTTTTTGAGGAATCAATCATGACCGTTGAACGCATGGTCCGCATCATCGCCGGATTATTCATCATGCTGTCGCTGGCGCTGGCGCACTTTTCCGGCAGCATCGACATGACGCATGTGTCGTGGCTGTGGTTCACCGCCTTCGTCGGCTTCAACCTGTTCCAGTCCGGCATCACCCGCTTCTGCCCGATGGACATCATGCTGAAGAAGGCCGGGGTCAAAACCGGCTGTGGCCTGTAAGGGGAACGCATGGACGTCCAATTCCTGCAGCAGAACTGGATGCTGGTGGCCGTGACAGTGGTGTCCGGCGCCATGCTGGTGTGGTCCTTCGTCGGCGCCAAGCTGGCCGGCATCGAGGAGGCCGACACGCTGAAGGCCACCCGCCTCTACAACGACGACGCCCTGGTGCTCGATGTGCGCGAGGACAAGGAATACGCTGCCGGCCACATCCCCAAGGCCAGGCACATTCCGCTCGGCCAGCTGGCCAGCCGCCTCCAGGAACTCGAGAAATTCAAGGGAAAACCCATCCTCGTCACCTGCCGCAGCGGACAGCGCTCCGCGCGCGCCTGCAGCATGCTGAAAAAAGCCGGTTTCGAGATCGTCTACAACCAGGCAGGCGGCATCATCGCGTGGGAACGCGCCAACCTGCCCGTCACCCAGAAATAAGGAAACCCTCATGGCCAAAGTCATCATGTATTGCACCGCCGTCTGCCCCTACTGCGTCGCCGCCGAGCGCCTGCTCAAGAGCCGTGGCGTCGCCGACATCGACAAGATCCGCGTCGACCTCGACCCGGGCCGGATGGATGAAATGATCGAGCGTTCGGGTGGCCGCCGCACCGTGCCGCAGGTCTTCATCGGCGACACCCACGTGGGGGGCTTCGACGACACCTCGGCGCTGGATGCCGCGGGCAAACTGGTGCCTCTGCTGAACGCCTGATCCCTGCGCCGGCCCGGTGCTTGAATTCCGGGCACGCGCGCCCCACCTTGGAACGACAATCCCACGTTTCGAGGAACCCCGATGGAACTCGCCTGCCCCCACTGCCTCGCCATCAACCGGGTGCCGGACGACCGGCTGGCCGATGCGCCCAAATGCGGCAAATGCGGCGCGCCGCTGCTGCCCGGCAAGCCGGTCGACCTCACTGCCGAAACCTTTGACCGCTTCATCGCCAGGGCCGGCCTGCCGGTGCTGGTCGATTTCTGGGCCGGCTGGTGCGGCCCCTGCAAGATGATGGCGCCGGTGTTCCAGCAGGTGGCCGCCGAAATGGCCACGCGCGTGCGCTTCGCCAAGGTCGATACCGAAGCGCATCCGCAGGTGTCCATGCGCCACCACATCAAGGGCATTCCCAGCCTGATCCTGTTCAGGAACGGTGCCGAGGCGGCACGCGTCTCGGGCGCGATGGAGGCCCACGCGCTGAAACGCTGGCTGGCCTCGCAGGGCGTCCAATGACGCGGTGCCGCAGATTCATGGAAGTGCCTTAAAGCGCGTGTAAAATAGCCCCATCCCCGGAGCGCAAGCTCCGGTTTTCTTATTCAGGGAGACATCATGGCCGACGAACAACAACCCGTATTCAATATCGAGAAGCTCTACGTCAAGGATCTGTCGGTGGAGGTACCCAACGCGCCCGGCATCTACCTGGAACGCGAAGCGCCGCAGATCGACGTCAACATGTCGACCGAAAGCCGCGCGCTGGGCGACAACCTGTATCACTCCAGCATCACCGTCACCGCCACTGCCAAGATCGGCGACAAGACCATGTTCCTGGTCGAGTGCACCCAGGCCGGCATCTTCCGCATCGAGAACGTGCCGCAGGACCAGCTGCCCATGGTGCTGGGCATCGGCTGCCCCAACATCGTCTTCCCGTATCTGCGCGAGACCGTGTCCGACTTGGTGATCCGCGCCGGCTTCCCGCCGCTGCTGCTGAACCCGGTCAACTTCGAATCGCTGTTCGTGCAGCAACAGCAGGCGCAACAGCAACAGGCCGCCCCTGCGCAAACCCATTGAACCCGGCGTGCTGACACTGCGACCGTTCCACGCCGGACGGCTCCTCGCGGGCGGTCTGCTGCTCGCGCTGGCGAACCCCGCCGGCGCGCTGGAATACCGCAGCACCGCGCGCCCCGCCCTGTTGTACGACGCGCCCTCGACCGCCGCCGGCAAGCTGGCCGTTGCGGGCAGCGGACTGCCGCTCGAAATCGTCGTCGACAGCGGCGCCTGGATCAAGGTGCGCGACTACACCGGCCGCCTGGCCTGGATCGAGAAATCCGCCCTGGGCGGCTCCCGGAACGTCATGATCAAGTCCGACACCGGCACCATCCGGCAGCAGCCCCGTGACGATGCCGACGTCGTGTTTCGTGCCGCGCGCGGCGTCCTGCTCGAAGTCACCGGCAAGTCCGATGCCTACGGCTGGCTGCCGGTGAAGCATGCCGATGGCCTCGCCGGCTGGGTGCCCGTGCGCGAGGTATGGGGCCAATGAGACTGGCGGTGCTCGGCGCCGGTGCCTGGGGCACTGCGCTGGCGGCCAGTTGGGCCCCCCACCATCACGTCACCCTGTGGGGGCGTAACGCGGACGAGCTCGACGCCATGCACACGGCCCGCGTCAACACGCGCTATCTGCCGGATTGCAGGCTGCCGGACGCACTGCATTTCGACGCTGACCTGAATGCCAGCGTCGACGGCGCCGATCTGGTCGTCATCGCCGTCCCCAGCAGCGGCCTGCGCGCCACCCTGGCAGCGCTGGCGGGCCGCCCGGCGCTGCCGCCGCTGATCTGGGTATGCAAGGGCTTCGAGCCCGGCAGCCGAAAATTGCCGCATCAACTCGTCGCCGAACTGCTGCCCGCCCAGCGCCAGACCGGCGTGCTGTCGGGTCCCAGCTTCGCCCAGGAAGTCGCCTCGGGCTATCCCACCGCACTCACCCTCGCCTCGCACGACACCGCGCTGGCACAGCGTCTTGCTGAAACCCTCTCGGGCCAGCGCCTGCGGATCTATGCGCACGACGACGTCATCGGCGTCGAGCTCGGCGGCGCGCTGAAAAACGTCATGGCCATCGCCGCCGGCATCTGCGACGGCCTCCAGCTTGGCCATAACGCCCGCGCCGCCCTCATCACCCGCGGGCTCGCCGAAATGACCCGCCTCGGAGTCAGGCTCGGCGGCCACTTCGAGACCTTCATGGGCCTGTCCGGCCTCGGCGACCTCATTCTCACCACCACCGGCGATCTTTCACGCAATCGCCAGGTCGGCCTGCGTCTCGCGCGTGG
>JAJZRT010000106.1:0-4885 GCA_021802595.1 Pseudomonadota bacterium | reverse complement strand
GGAGCTCGGTCACGTCGCCGAAGGCGTGACCACCGCCCCCGAAGTCGCCGCACTCGCGCGCGAACTCTCCGTCGACATGCCGATCACCCACGCCGTCTGCCAGATGCTGTTTGACGGCCTGCCCGCCGCGCAGGCCGTCGACACCCTGCTGAACCGGGAAATCAAGGCGGAGTTCTAAGCCCCGGGCGCCATCGGCGGCCAGGGCGGCAGTCCGGCCAAACCCGCCCCGGCCGGACCGGCGGCAATTCGTGCTTGTTGTCATGCAAGTGCCCCGCTACAGTCCACTGAACCGTGTCCGTTGCGCTGATGCACACGAAGTACCCGAGGGCGCCTCTGGCCAGCCGCCCCACCTTTCCGGAATCCCTCGACAAGGCCCTGCCATCCGCATGAGTCGCCGCCGCAACCCGCCCCACCAGAACAACACACCGCCTCTGCGCGGGCTGCTTTATGCCCTGATCGGATTCTTCGTGCTGGCCTATTTCATCGTCGTCGCCCGCCACTGGGTCGACGCGAAGGAGAATGCCGAGACCGAGTTGCGCTATTTCAACAGCACCCTCGTGCAGAACACGCGCACCACATTGAAAAACCACGAACTGCTCCTGCGCGGCCTGGGCAGCGAACTGGTTGCAGAAGGTGCGTTGCAGTCGCCGGCACGCGGGCGTGCCCTCATCGAGCGCATGAAAGCGATCGACCCCGGCATGGCCGGATTGGGACTGGCAAGGCCTGACGGGCAGCTTGTCCTGGTCAGCGGCATTCCCGACGGGGCCCCCTTGCCCAACCTGCTGAGCCAGCCTGCAAGCCGCGACGGCTTCCGCGCCAGTCTCGCCTCCGGCCATCTTCAGCTCGGCAGGCCGTACTACATGAAGGAACTCAAACGTTGGGTGAATCCTGTACGCGTACCCATCCCCGACCCGCAGGGCCGGACGGTGGCGGTCATGACGGCAGGGTACGCCATCAACGACGGGACCACCCTGGGGGTTCATGCGCCCCTGCCGCCCGAAGTCCAGGTAGGGCTGCTGCGCGACGACAATTTCCTCCAGTACTTCTATCCGCTGCCGGAAGGTCCGGAACAGGTTGTCGTCCGGAACACCTACGGCCAGCCAGTCCACCCCGGAACCATTCAGCAGCTTGCCGCGATCCGCAACGGCAAGGGCGCCATGACCATCGATCTTCCCCGCAACCAGGGACAGCATTATCTCGTCTATGAGCGCATCGGCGAGTATGGCCTGCTGGCGGGTGCCCTCATGCCCTGGCACACCATCGTTTACAACTGGCTGCAGCAACTGCTGCTGCCCACGATCCTGCTAGGTGTCTTCCTGCTGGGCGGCGTGTGGACCTACTGGCGCTCACTGGCCCGCCAGGCCAGGTCGGATGCGGCGGTGACCCGTCTTTCAGCCTGGCAGAAGGCCATTCTGGATGGCGCCGACTACAGCATCGTTTCCACCAACACCGTCGGCACCATCGTCAGTTTCAACGCGGCGGCCCAGCGCATGCTGGGCTATGCCGCGGAAGACGTGATCGGGACACACACGCCGCTCCTCTTTCACGACGCAGACGAAATACGCCAGCGCGCGCTCGAACTCGGCCAGGAACGGAACGAACCCGTCCAGCCCGGCTTCGACGTCGTCGTTGCCAGGGCGAGGCGCGACCAGACCGAGGAGCGCGAGTGGACCTACCTGCGAAAGGACGGCAGCCGTTTTCCGGTACGGCTGTCGGTCACGCCGCTGCACGGGCCGGATGGCAGGATCGAGGGATTCCTGGGGATCGCCGCCGATCTGTCGGCGCACAAACAGGCCGAGGCCAGTCTGCGCGACAGCCAGGCGCGCTATCGCACCCTGTTCGAACACGCAGGCGACAGCATCTTCCTGATGAAGGGGGAACACTTCGTGGACTGCAACCCGGCAACGCTGGAGATGTTCGGCTGCACGCGCAACCAGATCGTCGGCACCACGCCCTATCGATACTCGCCCGAGTTCCAGCCGGATGGCCGTCTGTCCAAGACCCAGGCGCAGGAAAAGATCGCAGCGGCCTTCCGCGGGGAAACGCAGTTCTTCGAGTGGCGCCATCAGCGCTACGACGGCACACCCTTCGACGCGGAAGTCACGCTGAACAGCGTGACGATCGGGGACGAAGCCCACATCCTCGCCACCGTGCGCGACATCAGCCAGCGCAAGAAGGCCGAAGCCGAACTGATGCAGTCGCGCCAGGCGCTGATCGAGCGCAACGAGCACCTGCGCCTCATCAACCAGTTGGCCAACCGCCTGCACGCCTCGCTGGCACTGGACGATATCCTGAAAGAGGCCATGGATGCCATGCTTGGCCTGAGCCATGCGCCCAGTATTGCAATTTACCTGCTGTCAGCGGAGGGGACCCAACTGAATCTGGTAGCCCATCGCGGTTTTGAGGAACCGGTATTGCGGCTGATCGACAGTCTACCCGTGGCTGGAAGCCAAAGTGGCCTGGCCGTGACTCAAAAGCAGTTGCGGGCCAGCAACGATCTTTCTCACGACGATCGCGTACAGCCCGCTCTGAGGGATGCCCTGATGGCTGCGAACCTGCTGTCGGCACTTATTATTCCAATGATCTACCACGAGCAGGCACTTGGCTGCATCAATCTGGCATACGGCGAGCAGCGGACATTTAGCGGCGTGGAGCTGGAAACGCTGAGGGCCTTCAGCAACACGCTTGCCCTCGCGATCACCAATTCACGTCACGTCGTCAGCCTCGCATTCCAGGCCAGGCACGACAGCCTCACCGCCCTGCCCAACCGCTCGGTCCTGCACGAAGAGTTTTCTGATCGCATCGGGCAAGCCGCAGATGGAAAGACCGCGCTCCTGCTACTGGACCTGGACCGTTTCAAGGAAATCAACGACACGCTGGGCCACCATGTAGGCGATCACCTGCTGACGCATATCGGCCCGCGCCTGCAGGAAGCCCTTGCACAACACGACGCGCTGATCTGCCGCCTGGGCGGCGACGAATTCTCCATATTGCTGACCGGACTGGCCGACGAGGCCGAGGCCGTTGCCTTGGCCAGGCGCGTGACCGAGGCCCTGCGCCGGCCCGTCATGGTGGAAGGCATGGCCCTGCAGCTTGGCGCGAGCGTGGGGGTGGCCTATTACCCGGAACACGGCGAAAACAGCCATGCCCTGCTGCGGGCGGCGGACGTGGCGATGTACCAGGCGAAGAAGCTGACAACCGGGGTCGTGGTCTACGACCGCGCGAACGACGACTACAGCCCGGACCGCCTTGCGCTTGCCGGCGAGCTGGCTCACGCGGTCCGCAATGGCGAACTGATCCTGCACTACCAGCCCAAGCTGGACATTGCCAGCGGAGAGGTGACAGGCTTCGAGGCGCTGGTCCGCTGGATGAATCCGCGACTGGGCATCCTGTATCCGGACACCTTCCTCCATCTGGTGGAGATGAACGAGGTCATCCATCCCTTTACACGCGCCGTGATGGACATGGCGCTGGCTGACAAGCGCAGGCTGCACGACCTCGGATACCCGCAGCCGGTGGCGATCAACCTTTCCGTGCGCAATCTGGTGGATGCCCGCCTCGTCTCCCGTCTCGCGGAGGCTATCGCAGCGCAAGACCTTCCCCAGCACGAGGTTGAGCTGGAGTTGACCGAGACCGCCCTGATGTACGACCCGGACAGTGCGGTCGTCCTGCTGCGGAAGATTGCAGCGATGGGCGTGAACATCGCGATCGACGATTTCGGCACGGGCTACTCCTCCCTGGCCTACCTGCGGCGCCTCCCTCTCAAAGCCCTGAAGATCGACCGCTCATTCGTCATGGGCATGAACGACAACGCCCAGGACGCGATCATCGTGCGCTCCACGGTCGCCCTCGCCCACAGCCTGGGGCTCGGCGTCATCGCCGAGGGCGTGGAGAACGCCGAGACCCTGGCCCTTTTGGCAGGCATGGGTTGCGAACAGGCCCAGGGCTACCACCTCAGCCGTCCGCTGCCCCTGCACAAACTGATCGACTGGCTACGGGAAAAGCGAACCCTGTCAGAAGAGTTCGATTGAGCCGCTGTGATGCTGCTCCGCAGCGAGCTTGCCGCTGGAGACCAGTTCGCGGTAGTCGCAGATCTGGTTGCGACCGTTCTCCTTGGCGTAGTACAGCGCCTTGTCCGCTTCCTCGAACACGTAGGGCGGCAGTTTCTGGTCGGCGATCGCCGTGTAGCCGATGCTCGCCGTCACCTGTCCGACCTGCGGAAAGCAGTGGTTCTGCACCTTGATGCGGATGCGGTCGAGGATGACCGCGATGGTCTCGGGTGAAGTGTCCTTGATCAGCACGACGAATTCCTCGCCGCCATAGCGAAACACCCAGTCCACAGCACGCAGGGCGTTACGCATCAGGCCGGCGAAAACGAGGAGCACCTCGTCACCGATCAGATGGCCATGGTTATCGTTGATGCGCTTGAAATGGTCGAGGTCGATCACAGCCAGGTAATCGGCCGTGCCCTGATCGCGCTTGCGGTTGCGTCCATTGAGCCGGCTGGCGAGCAGTTCGCCCAGCTTCTGCTCCAGTTTCTTGCGGTTGTACAGCCCGGTCAACGTGTCGCGCTCGCTGTCGAACAGCATTTTCGCGTAGTTGGCGTAAATCTTGAGCATCCCCTGAGCGATGCGCAGGTCGGCCACAACCCATTCTGGTTGCCTGAGCACGATCGCCTTGCGCCGGTCATCCAGCAGGCCCAGGCTGCTGATGAGATAGCTCTGGCCGTCCTGAATCAGCTGCCTGGCCGGAGTTTCGGCACTCAGGCTGGCCGCCTCGGCCACCAGGGGATCGGTCACCGGGAACATGGGTTTCGGCAGCGGACAGGCGGGGTCCTGAACCCATTGCCCGTGCTGCGCGCCCGGCACCAGACAGACCATGGACG
>JAJZRT010000105.1 GCA_021802595.1 Pseudomonadota bacterium | reverse complement strand
TCCATGGCGACGGAAACCAGCCGGTCGGGAATTCGGTCGTCTGGGCTTTGCCCGGGAACCACGGCAACGACATCATCGACGGCGGCGACGGCGACGATTACCTGTACGGCCAGGGCAAGGACGACATTATTCTGGGCGGGCTGGGCAACGACCTCATCTGGGGCGACGACCAGAGCGTCGCGGAACTGGACCCCGCCTACCACGGCGATGACTATCTGGGCGGCGGCGACGGCGACGACCAGATCGTCGGCGGCGGCAAGGACGACACCCTCATCGGCGGAGACGGAAACGACGACCTGTGGGGAGACGACGACGCGGCCAACCTTCCCGAGCCATACCATGGCAACGACGTCCTCTATGGCGGCGCAGGCATAGACCAGCTTATTGGCGGAGCGGGCGACGACATCCTCGACGGCGGCGCCGGCGCCGACATCCTCCAGGGCGGTGCGGGCAACGACACTTACCTCAACGTCACCGGCGCAGACAGCCTCTTCGACATCGAAGGCGACAACCGCATCCAGCTGGCCACCGCCACCGGAATCGGCGCGGGCGGCCTCGTCGCCAGCGCCACGCCAACCAACGGCCTGAGCGTCGACATCGCGCTCGACAACGGCGACACCCTCAAACTCGACAGCGCCTTCTACGGCATGAGCGCCACGATCACGTTCGCCAACGGCGACGCGCTGGATCTGGAAACGCTGGTGGGCGAGACCCTGCTCACACCGGTCAATATCACCAACGGCGCCAGCGGCGGCAGGGTGTATGGGGGGGCGGGGAATGATGTGTTGTGGGGCGGAGTTGGCATGGATGTCCTGGCAGGGCACAAGGGAAACGACACCCTGATAGGCGGTGCCGGCGATGACGTATACGAATACAGCCTGGGCGATGGCCAGGACACCCTCCTCGATACTGGTGGCGGAGGCGACGTACTGCGATTCAAGGAAGGCATTCGGCCCGAGAATGTGAAATTGATCCGTTCGCCCGTTTGGAATTCTCAGACCCAGCAATACGAAGACAATCTGGTTCTTTCGGTGCTGGATGCGAACGGGCTCGATTCCGGCGCCTGGGTCATGGCCAGGAATTATTTCGACAACGACAACGATTCGCAGCGAGTCGACCGCATCGAGTTTCTTCCCGCGCCGGATTCGGGTTTCGCTGGCAAGGTATGGACGTATGCCGATATCCAGACCATGTTGCTCGCCCCTACGGCAGGCAATGACCCTGCGCTAAATGGGTATGCAGGCGCGGATGTGATCGACGGCTTGGCCGGCGACGATGCGATCAATGGCAGGGCGGGGGACGATGTGCTCTATGGCGGAGACGGCGTTGACGACGTCATGGGCGGATTGGGCAACGATACGCTCTACGGGGGCGCAGGAAACGATCGGCTACTTGGGTACGGTGCATGGCCTATCGATACGCAGGCGGTCAGGGACGAGGCTGGGAACGATGTGCTGGATGGCGGGGCAGGTTTTGACATGCTGTTTGGCGGCCGGGGCGACGACACCTATCTATTTGGCCGCGGGGACGAATTCGATCAGATAGGCGAAACGGCCAATGCTGCAGGCGGTGGAACGGATACGCTGAGGCTCGATGCGGGCGTGCTGCCGGGGAATGTCACCTTGCATCGCACGCTCAACGATCTGGTTCTGGTGATCGATGGCGGCCGGGATCAGATCAGGATGGCAAATTATTTCCGGACAGATCTCGGCGATGTCCAGATCGAGCGTATTGAATTCGACGGGGGCACGGGGCCGGTATGGACGGCAGTGGATATCGCCAGCCAAGTGGAATACGGCGCCCAGAACAGCATGACCGGTACGCCCGGCAACGACACATTTATTGTGGACAACGAACTCGACACGATTTCAGAAGCGCTCGGTTCCGGCACGGACACGGTGTTGTCCTCGCGGAGTTATACGTTGCCGGACAACATCGAAAACATCACCCTGACGGGTTTTTTGTATACCAGTGCGAGCGGAAATTCTCTGGATAACATCCTGATCGGGAATTCAGTCGACAACGCGCTGGATGGCAAGGATGGTGCGGATATCGCATACGGCGGCAAGGGAAATGACTGGTATGTCAATGTCGAACAGATCGTCGAATATGCCGGTGAAGGCATCGATAGTGTGTACAACTACCGTGGCGGCACGCTGCCAGCCAATGTGGAAAACCTTTATGTGTCCGTTCCACCATCCCAATGGGCAGCGCCGGGCTACAACGGCATCGGCTATTCGAATGAATTTTGGTATGGCTCGGTTTCAGCCATAGGAAATAATCTCGACAACATTCTGGTGGGCCGAGATGGCGGCTACGTGGGCCAGGATATTCTGGATGGCAAGGCGGGCGCGGATACGATGATTGCGTCGGGCGGCGCGGCGGTGATTTATGTCGACAACCCTGGCGACAAGGTCATCGGCCAGGGCTTCGAAATCAGGAGCAGCGTCGATTACGCCTTGGCGGCGCCTAACTACACAAACCGACTGTCTTTGATCGGTGTCGACGCCATCAATGGCGCGGGCAACGTTAACAGCAATGTCCTCATTAGCCGGCTGAATACCGGGTCAAACACCTTGGCTGGGGGTGCGGGGAACGATGTCTATGTGATCGGCTTGAACGATCACGTTGTCGAAGCGGTGGGCGAGGGCAATGATCGCGTCTATTTCTGGGTGGCAGCTTACAATGATTATGGCTGGCCCTTGCCAGTTCCCGACAATGGACGCGAGATCCGTATTGCCGACCTCGGCATGAGTAATGTCGAGAGTTTTGCGCTAGCCGGCAATGCCACTGACGTCACGCTTCGCGGCGATGCCAACGCTAATGATCTGGGCTTGGAGTTGGCGCCTGACGGAACTTTCCGCGGCATCCTAAGAGGAGAGGGCGGCAACGACCGACTATCCGGTGGGGCGGGAAATGATTTGCTGGACGGTGGCGCAGGGGCTGATGCCATGTCTGGCGGGTCGGGTAACGACGTTTATATTGTTGACGACGCGAACGATCAGATTTACGAGGGCGTAGGCAATAACTACAACTGGTCCAACAGTTGGGACCCATACTCTGCTTTTGGCTGGTTTACCCGCGACGGCGGTATCGATACTGTCCAGGCTTCGGTGAGTTATGCGCTTTCGGCCAACGTCGAGAATCTGGTCCTTACCGGCTCCAGCGCTATAAACGGCACAGGCAACACACTGGTCAACACCATAACCGGAAACAGCGCGGCCAATGTGCTGGATGGCGGATTAGGTGCCGACACGCTGACCGGTGGACTGGGCAACGACACCTACGTCGTGGACGACTTGGGCGATGTCGTCAGCGAGACCTCCACCCTGGCGACCGAGATCGACACCGTTCAGTCCTCGATCACCTACACCCTGGGTTCCAACATCGAGAACCTCACCCTGACCGGCACTGCGGCAATTGACGGCACCGGCAACGCACTGGCCAACGTCTTGCATGGCAACAGCGCTGTCAACACCCTGAACGGGCTGGATGGCGATGACACGATTTATGCGGGTGACACCGACAGCGCGCATGGCGGGAATGGCAACGACACCCTGATATCGGGAAATACCGCGGGCTGGAGCTACCTGTGGGGCGAAGCGGGAGACGACGCTCTGGTGGGCGGGTCGTATTCCGGCATGTTCGCGGGCGGGCTGGGCAACGACACCATCACCGGTGGTGCGGGCATGAACTTCATCTGGGGTGATGATCAAGAGATGACGGGAGGAGGCGCCGGGGGCAACGACACCATCACGGGAGGTAATGACTATGACTATGTCATATCTGGAACTGGCGACGACGTGGTGTACGGCAATGGGGGAAACGACAACCTGTCAGGCAATGCCGGTAATGACACACTGTATGGGGGTGTGGGTAATGACTCCCTCATGGGTGGGCCTGGCACCGACTTCCTTGATGGTGGCTTGGGAGCCGACACGATGACGGGTGGAGTGGGAGACGATACCTATGTAATGGGGCGCGGTTATGGGGTGGATACCGTGATCGAGAACGACGCCACCGCAGGCAATACCGACATCGCCCAATTCCAGACAGGCGTGAGCGCCGACCAGATCTGGTTCCAGCAAGTTGGCAACAATCTGGAAGCCAGCATCATCGGCACCGGCGACAAGATGGTGATTCAGGACTGGTATCTCGGCAGCGCCAACCATGTCGAACAGTTCAAGACCACCGACGGCGCCAAGACCCTGCTCGACGGCAATGTGCAAAACCTGGTCAACGCCATGGCCAGCTTTGCGCCGCCGGCTGCGGGGCAGACGACTTTGCCGGCAAACTACCAGACGAACCTGGCGCCGGTCATCGCGGCCAACTGGCAGTAGTTTTGTAGGGCCAGCGCTGCTCCTGGATTGTTTCGCTACGCTCGCAACGACATCGTTGCGAGCACCCCTCGGGGTGGAGCTCTGACGGTCATCGACACAGTGAAGCAATCCAGGCACCGCCCACACCGGATCGATAACGTATGCAACAAGAACAAAATCCCGACACGTCTCAAATAGACACCGGCCTGATTTGTCTGGTCATGCTGGCACGCTTCCACCAGATCGCGGCTGATCCCGAGCAGCTTGCGCATCAGTTCAAGGCGTCGGGTGAGCTATTCAACCAGACCGAAATCCTGCTTGCCGCCAAGCACTTGGGTTTACAGGCCAAAGCGGTCAGGACTTTCATTGACCGACTGGATAAAACCCCGCTGCCCGCCATGGCGGTAGGCAGCGATGGCGACTATATCATCCTCGCCCGCTTCGATTCAGATAAAGCGCTGATCCACGACCCCAGGACCGAACGGCCGCAGGTAGTCTCGCGCGATGAATTATTGACGCGCTGGGGCGGCGAACTCATTCTCTTCACCTCGCGCGCCTCGCTGGTCGGCGAGATGGCGAAGTTCGACTTCTCCTGGTTCATCCCCGCCGTCGTCAAATACCGCAAGCTCCTGGGTGAAGTGCTGCTGGTGTCATTCGTACTGAATCTCTTCGCGTTGGTCACTCCACTATTCTTCCAGGTGGTGATGGACAAGGTGCTAGTGCATCACGGCTTGACCACGCTGGATGTGATCGCGGTGGGCCTGCTGGTGGTGTCGATCTTCGAGGTCGTACTCTCCGGCCTGCGCAGCTACGTCTTCGCCCATACAACCAGCCGCATCGATGTGGAGCTGGGCGCGCGCCTGTTCCATCATCTGCTACATTTGCCGCTGGGCTACTTCCAGGCACGTCGCGTAGGGGACTCGGTGGCCCGTGTCCGGGAACTGGAGAACATCCGCGCCTTCCTCACCGGCAACTCGATCACCGTTGTATTGGACGTCTTGTTCTCGGCCGTCTTCATTGCCGTGATGTTGTATTACAGCGGCTGGCTCACCCTGGTGGTGCTGGCCTCGCTGCCACTGTATTTCGGGATCGCCCTCCTGGTCACGCCGCTGTTGCGCGCCCGGCTGCATGAGAAGTTCAATCGTGGCGCCGAGAACCAGGCTTTTTTGGTCGAGACTGTGTCCGGTATCGACACCCTCAAAAGCATGGCGGTGGAACCGCAGATGCAACGCCGCTGGGATGCCCAGCTGGCAGGCTACGTATCGGCTGGTTTCAAGTCCGCTACCCTCTCGACCCTGGCGCACGAAAGCACCAACCTCGTCGGCAAGCTCGTCACCGTAGGCACCCTGTGGCTCGGCGCCAAGCTGGTGATCGAAGGCCAGCTCAGCGTCGGCCAGCTCATCGCCTTCAACATGCTGGCAGGGCGGGTGGCGCAGCCCATCATGCGGCTGGCGCAACTGTGGACCGACTTTCAGCAGACCGGCATTTCCGTCCAGCGCCTGGGCGACATCCTGAATGCGCCCACCGAAGCCATCGGCGCCAAGAGCAGCCTGCCGCCGATCACCGGATGCATCACCTTCGACCAGGTCAACTTCCGCTATCGGCCCGATACCCCCGAAGTACTCAAGGGCATCAGCCTCGATATCCAGCCCGGCGAAGTCATCGGTATCGTCGGCCGTTCCGGTTCGGGTAAGAGCACGCTGACCAAGCTGATCCAGCGCCTGTACGTGCCGGAACGCGGCCGGGTGCTGATCGACGGCATGGACTTGACGCTGGTCGACGCCTCCAGTCTCAGGAGGCAAATTGGCGTGGTGCTACAGGACAACGTGCTGTTCAACCGCACCTTGCGCGACAACATTGCACTGGCCGACCCCGGTGCGCCGCTCGAGCAGGTGATTGCAGCCGCCAAGCTGGCCGGTGCGCACGAGTTCATCCTCGAACTGCCAGAAGCCTACGACACCATGGTCGGCGAACATGGTTCGACGCTGTCCGGCGGCCAGCGCCAGCGCATCGCCATCGCTCGCGCCCTGATGACGCAGCCGCGCATCCTCATCTTCGACGAAGCCACCAGCGCGCTGGATTACGAATCCGAACGCATCATCCAGAACAACATGCAGGCCATCTGCCAGGGCCGCACCGTCATCATCATTGCCCATCGCCTGTCCGCGGTGCGCCATGCGAACCGCATTCTGGTGATGGACCATGGCCAGATCGTCGAGGCCGGCACGCATGCCGAATTGCTGGAACACGAAGCCGGGCACTACTCCCGCCTGCATCGTCTGCAACACGCCTGAGATCGATTGACATGAAACGCCACGCCTTCGCCGATCTCCTCAAGCGCTACGCCAAAATCTTCCGTCACGCCTGGTCGCACCGCCGCGAAACCGACGCTCCAGTACTGCAAGCGCACGAAGCCCAGTTCCTGCCCGCCGCACTGGCCTTGCGCGACACCCCGGTTCACCCCGCGCCACGCATCACGTTGTGGCTCATCATGGCCTTCGCCCTGATTGCGCTGCTGTGGGCGACCTTCGGCCGGATTGATGTCGTCGCCACCGCCGTGGGCAAGATCATCCCCAATGATCGTACCAAGGTGATCCAGCCGATGGAGACCGCCGTGGTCAAGGCGATCCATGTACGCGACGGACAGGAAGTCAAACTGGGCCAGCTGCTGATCGAACTTGACGCTACCAGCGCCGCCGCCGACAGCGAACGGTGGCGCAGCGAAGCGCTGACCGCGCAGCTGGAGTCTTTGCGCGCCCAAGCCATGCTGGCGGCGCTGGCAAGCGGCACGCCGCCCAAACTCAAGCCGCTAAGCGGGGCAGATGCCGCCCGCCTGCTTGCCGAACAAAGCCAGGCCTCCGGCCAATACCAGGAATACCAGGCTCGCCAGTTGCAATTGCAGGCCGAAATCACCCGCCGCCGGGCGGAACTCCAGGCCACCCAGGAACAGGTCACCAAGCTCGAACAAACCGCTCCCATCGCCCGTCAGCGCGCTCAGGATTACCAGAAACTGGTTAAGGAGAACTTCATTTCCCAGCACGGCTATCTGGAACGCGAACAGGCACGCATCGAACAGGAGCAGGATTTGGCCAGCAGCCGTTCCAAGGTCTCAGAGATCCGCGCCGCGCTGGCCGAGGCGCAACAACAGCAAGCCACCCTCGCCGCCGAGACGCGCCGCCAGCTTCTGGATCAGCACAACCTCTCATCGCAAAAAGCGGCCTCGCTGGAACAGGAGTGGGTCAAGGCCGACCAGCGCGGCCGGTTGATGCGCATGACCGCGCCCGTCGCAGGTACCGTACAGCAACTGGCGGTAACGACAGTCGGCGGCGTGGTGACGCCCGCCCAGCCCCTGATGGTGATCGTGCCGAAAGAGAATGTGCTCGAAGTCGAAGCCATGCTGCCCAACAAGGACATCGGCTTTGTGAACCCCGGGCAGGACGCCGAGGTGAAAGTGGAAACCTTCCCATTCACCAAATACGGCACCCTGCACGGCAAGATCACCCAGGTGTCATCCGATGCGATTCAGGACGAGAAGCTGGGATTGATCTATTCCACCCGGGTGAAACTGGCCAAGGACACGCTGCGAGTGGAGAACAAGACGGCGCGCCTGACCCCGGGCATGGCCGTGACGGTCGAGGTCAAGACCGGCACGCGGCGGGTGATCGAATATTTCCTGAGCCCGCTGTTGCAGGTGACGAGCGAAAGCCTGCGGGAACGCTGAAGATCGTCACCGCGGCACCTGCGCCCCCCACATATACCGGCTGATCACCACGACACGCTTCTGGTAGGCGCGCGAACTGCGGTGGTTCTCGTACCAGCGCGGGTTGGGCACCATGGCGGCCAAGCGGGCGGCCTGGTCGGGGCCGAGGGCGGCGGCGGGAATCTTGTAGTAGCGGCGGGCGGCGGCTTCGGCGCCGTAGATGCCGTTGCCCCATTCGATGACGTTGAGGTAGACCTCGAGGATGCGGCGCTTGCTCCAGGTGGCTTCGATCATCAGCGTGATGATGGCTTCCTGGCCCTTGCGGATGAAGCTGCGCTCGCCGGAGAGGAACAGGTTCTTGGCGAGTTGCTGGCTGATGGTGGAGCCGCCGGCGACGAGGCGGCCTTTCTTCAGGTTCTTTTCCACCGCCATCTGGATGCCTTCCACGTCGAAGCCTTCGTGGGTGAGGAACCTGGCATCCTCGGCAGCGACGATGGCGCGCTTCAGATGGATGGAGATGCGATCGTAGGGCACCCACTTGTGGCGCAGCTCGGCGTCGGGGTTCTTTTCCTGCTGGCGCGCGAGACCCGCTTCCATGAAGGAAGTGGTGCTCGGGTTGTGATCGATCCACCACAGCACGTGCGCGAACAGCCACACCTGGTACAAGAGCACGAGGGTGATCGCGGCGGCGATGCCCTTGCCGATCCAGCCGAACACTTTCTTCATCATGCTGTGCGCAGACTCGCGATGACGGGCGCGGTGTCGGGACGCACGCCGCGCCACAGGCAGAACGCTTCGGCCGCCTGTTCGACCAGCATGCCGAGGCCGTCGGCAGTGTGCGCACCGTGGGTGCGGGCGAAGGCGAGGAAGGGGGTGTCGCGGCCGTACATCATGTCGTAGGCCAGCGTGTCGGGGGTGAACACGCGCGGCGACAGCGGCGGCAGTTCGCCGGCAAGGCTGGCGGCGGTGGCGTTGATGACGAGGTCGAAGGGGGTGTCGGCCGCATCGAAACCGCAGGCGCGCACGCCCCGGCCAAACAGTTCGGCAAGTTCCTGCGCACGGCTGACCGTGCGGTTGGCGATGACGAGGGCTGCGGGGAGTTGTTCGAGCAGCGGCTCGATCACCCCGC
>JAJZRT010000104.1 GCA_021802595.1 Pseudomonadota bacterium | reverse complement strand
TTCGCTGAGCGCCCCACAGCGCAGGCGATTGAGAACCTGGCCGGCGTGCAGTCCGCGCGCGTCAATGTCGCGGCGCGCTCGCTGGTCGTCGAGTTCGATGCGCAGACCATGGATGCCGACCGGCTGGGCATGGCCATTCTCGGTCTGAGCCTGCCGGCACGCGCGAAAACCGGCGCGAACGGCGCGGCGCAGAAGGAACTCGGCGCCGTCATCGCCAGTGGTGCCCTGCTGCTGACGACCAACAAGCTGCCGCCGACGATCCAGATGCCGGCGACGCTGGCCGCCTCGTTGCCGCTCTACGGCGGCGCGCTCGAAGACCTGTTCGAGGAAGGCATCAACTCGCACGTGCTCGAGGCGCTGGCCGTGGCTATCTCGACGGCGAGCCGCGATTACCTGGCCGCCAACACGACCGTGTTCATGCTGGCGCTCGGTGAGTATCTGGAGAACTCGATCGCGCGCCGCTCGGACGAGATGCTGAAGAACCTGCTGCGGCCCGATACCGGGCTGGTGTGGATCGAGGAAGATGGCGTCGAGCGGCAGGTCGAAGCGGCCGAGGTGGCGGTCGGTGCGACGGTGATCGTCGGGGCCGGCGCGACGATTCCGGTGGATGGCACGGTGCTCGGTGGCGAGGCGCTGGTGAACGAAGCCTCGATGACCGGCGAAAGCGTGCCGGTCAATCGAACGCGCGGCGATGCGGTGCTCTCCGGCACGGTGGTCGAAGAGGGCCGGCTGCGCATCTATGCCGAGCATGTCGGCCGCAAGACGGCTGCGGCGCGGATTGCCGATTATGTCGAGCAGTCGCTGACGGCGAAGAGCAGCGTCCAGCTCAAGGCGGCGAAACTGGCCGACAGGCTCGTGCCCGGCGTGCTGGGTCTCGCCGGTGCGACCTGGCTGCTGACGGGCGACTGGCAGCGGGCCGCCGCCGTGTTGCAGGCGGACTATTCCTGTGCCCTGAAACTCGCCACTCCGGTCGCTTTTAAGTCGTCGATGTTCAAGGCAGGCAAGTGCGGCATCCTGGTCAAGGGTGCCGATGTGCTCGAACGGCTGGCCGAAGCCGATACCTTCGTCTTTGACAAGACCGGCACGCTCACCACCGGACAACTGGCCGTCACGGATTCGATCGCCTTCGACGAAGCCTACACGGCCAAGGACCTCATCGACCTCGCCGCATCGGTCGAGGAACACTACTTTCATCCGCTCGCGCTGGCCGTCGTCGAGGCGGCGCGCAAGAACCACGGCCGCCATTTTGATCACAAGGAGGTCGAGTTTATCGCCGCCCATGGCGTGGCAAGCACCATCGACGGCAAGCGCATCGTCGTCGGCTCACGACACTTCGTCGTCGAAGACGAGTGCGTGCCGATGACCGAGGTACAGCAAAAGCGCGTGGATCGCCTGTTCAGGGAAGGCAAGACCCTGCTCTTCATCGGCTTCGGCGGCCGCCTGCTCGGCGTCATCGCGCTCAAGGACCGGGTGCGCGATGCCAGTGCCGCCACCGTCGCGCGGCTTCGCAAACTCGGCGTGCGGCGCGTCGTCATGCTGACCGGCGACCACCGCGACCGTGCCGCCGAACTGGCGCGCGAACTCGAGCTCGACGGCTTCCACGCCGAACTGCTGCCCGACCAGAAAGCCGCGCTGGTCGCGCAAATGAAGCAGGACGGTGCGCAGATCGCCTTCGTCGGCGACGGCATCAACGACGCACCGGCGCTGGCCGGCGCGCATGTCGGCATCGCCATGCAGCAGGGTGCCGACATTGCGCGCCTGACCTCCGACATCGCGCTGCTGGAAGGCGGCATCGAGCGCGTGGCCGATGCCAAGCAACTGGCCAATGCGACGATGGCGCTGATCGACAGGAACTTCAAGCTGACGGTGGGCCTCAACACCGCCATCCTTGCCGGAGCCGCGGCCGGCAAGCTCGCGCCGGTGGCCGCCTCGGTGGCGCACAACGGCACCACCATCGCCATTCTGCTCAACGCACTGCATGGTGGGCAGAAGGCGCTGCCAGGCTGATCAGCGCAGGATGTGGCGGCGGTGCACCCACAGGTGTACCGCCAGCGAAGCGAGAAACGCGCCGCCGGCCAGCGCGTGCCAGCGCTTGAGCCCGGCGCCGGCAAGCAGCAGCGAGGCGGTCAGGCTCAGCAGCATGCCGCGTTTGGCGTAACGATTCACTTTCACGCGCGACGAACCCCCGTGCGCAGGCGCGGCAGTCTTCTCGACATTCCTTGGGTTGGGGCGATGCTGTCCCGCAATGGCCTTGTTGATGCGTGACGCGAACACATCCGGCTTCAAGCGCGCTGCATCGTAGTGCACCAGCAAACTGCCGGTGCGGGGGTTGGCATCCACCAACGACACATGGCGCCACCTGGCGATCTTGCCGGAGAGTTGTTCCAGCACGGACGAGTCACGCAACTGCCCGCCCCGCAGGCGCAGGCGACCGGGAACGGAGGAGGTGATGCGGAGGGTGTCTGGTTGAGCAAGCATGAAGGCAGTCTAGCAAAAACAGCTTTACAACGCATATGAGAATCATTATCATCTTTTCGGAATCAGGACCAACATACATCGGAAAGGAATGATGATGACCGCGAAAATTCTGTCGATCGATCACTCGGCCTGTTTCGACCAGGCACCCGCCGAACAGCCACCCGCCCGCATGGTGGCCGGCGCGCTGGCGCATCTGGCGCGCCACATGGAAACCGGCTGCCCGCGTTCCGCCTACCTGGCGGCGATGCTGCTCGAAAAGGTGGCCAGCGATCCGGAGGCCGATGACCATCTGCGCCGTCATGCCCGCGAACTGGTCGAGATCCTCGACCGGGAAGAACAGGTGCCCGCCACGGTTGCCGAGACATTTGCGGCAGATGCGACCGTCGCCCGCCTGAGTGGTGTCTTCATGGGCACGTTCTGAGAACTGCCGTCACGCCAAGACTGACTTTCAACCTCCGCAAGCCACCCAGACCCGCAGCTTCAGACCGGGCCGAGGCAGCCAGCCAAGCATGCCTGGAACTGCCATGACTACACCCCTGACACAGTTGTTCGATGCCGCATTCGGTGGCGTCCCCCCCGCGCAAGCTTCGCGTCCCGCAATCCACCGGCGCAGAAAAGTATGGGAATTGCCCGTGCGCTGGCATTGTCCGCTGATCGGCACCTGCCTGCCGGTAGCCGAAATGCGCAAGACCGCCGCACGCGCGGGTTACGACGAGCGTGAAATGAGCGACTACACGCTGCATACTGCCGTGGTGGGCAGTTGCGATACGCGTAGCGAAGTTGCCGAACTGGTCCAGCGTTATTTCGAGAAGCGCTACGCTGCCACCATCCAGCGCTTCACCCGAGCCAAAGAAGAGGCGGAAGTGCTCGCGCAATGGCAGGAAGCGCTGGCCGCGGGCAGCGACATTGCCGGCGCCTTGTGGGCAGCCTGGAGCCATGCCGACCTGAGCGACGCGGGCGGCAAGCAGATCCATGGCGACATCCACATGCTCTCGCATCAGGATGGAGCCGCCGTGCGCGCCGACCTGCGCAGGCTGGAGCAGCTGAAGCAGGAAAACCATCATCTGCGCAACGAGGCCGCCGCTTTCAAAATGGGCCTGGCGGTCGCGCAGCGTGAAAAGGACAAGGCGCTCGCCGACCTGCAGCGCCGGCTGGCGCTGGCCGAGCAGCAGGCCGCGCTGCTCGGGCGGCGCGAGCTCGAACTGGCCGAGGCGCGCCGCCAGGCACGCGATTACGAAACGCTCCATGCGCGGGCCGAAGCGATGACGCAGCGCATCGAGACGCTGGAAGAGCGCAACGCCGCCAATGCGCGCCGCGCCGCCGACCTTGAAATCCGGCTGGGCGACGTCCAGGGCGATCTCGCCGCCGCGGAAGCCGCGCTGGAGATGGCGCTGGGCATCGAGGGCGGCTGTACGGGCGTGGCTGGCACCGCCGGCTGCGGTCGCGGCTGCCCCGCCGAGGTTGCCCTGGCCGGCCGTTGCGTGCTGTGCATAGGCGGCCGTACCGGGCTGGTCGATGGCTATCGCCGCATGGTCGAGACCCGAGGCGGGCGCTTTCTCCATCACGACGGCGGGCAGGAAGAAAGCCTGCATCGCATCGATGCCGTCGTGGCTAGCGCTGACGCCGTGGTCTGCCAGTCCGGTTGCGTGTCGCACGCTGCCTACTATCGACTCAAGGAGGCTTGCAAGAAGCTCGGCAAGCCCTGCGTCTTCGTCCAGTCGCCGGGCGTCGGCAGCTTCGCGCGCGGCCTCGCCGCATTGAGCAATCCCGTGGTTGCCAATAGCGTTTCTTCACTGAGCAGACAGTAGAAAGGACCATTCATGGAATTGGTGCATTCCTCGCGCGGTTTTCCGTCACGCGTCGGCAAATGCGATCCAATCGAGATCGTCGAAGAAGTCAACATGACGGCGAGTCGTGCCGCCGCCGAACCCGATTGGGAGGACATGCTGCGCGCGATGGCGCGCCGACGCGGTTGCCTGGGGCTCGAATGCCGGAAAACCCCGGAAGGCTATTGTCTGTGCAGCCGCTGGTCGAGTTGGCGCGATTTCTCGGACTGGACCGGAGCGACGATTTACATGGTCGTCGCGGCCGGGCTCGATAGTCGCCGTGTCGCCGTGCGCGTGCTGGAAACGGAGAACTGACACGTTATCCTCCCCCTAGGCAGGGCCTTGCTGCCAGCCAGCCGTTCCACTACCACTCCCTTTCCGGCAAGCCAGCAGCTTTTTTATTCATCGGACCTGATCGCAGATCCGTCTATTCAACTCAGCCAGCCACCAGCGGGCATGTGCCCCATGCAGCCAGCCATTCAACTTAACTCATGGAGGGTTGCATCATGGTGGTTTATCCGAAAGCGGCGCGCGTGCCGCTTTGTCTTGCCGTTGCCTGCATATATCCTGGTGCCGTTCACGCCGAAATCCAACTTAAGGACGTGGTCGTTTCCGCCACCCAGTCCGAACACGAAGTGCGCACCGCGCCCGCGTCGGTTTCCGTCGTCACGCGCGAGGAGATCGAGACTCGCAACCCTGTCGATCTGCTCGATGCCGTGCGCGGCACGCCCGGCGTCACCCTGATGGGGCGCGGCCTCTCTGGCCGCAAGACCTTGGCCATGCGCGGCCTGGAAGGCAAGCATGTGCTGAACCTGATCGACGGCCGGCGCATCACGCCCACGGACGACGTGGTCGGCCACTCGGACTACCAATACGGTTGGCTGCCGATGTCGGCCATCGAGCGCGTCGAGGTGGTACGCGGCCCGATGTCGACGCTCTACGGTTCCGAGGCGCTCGGCGGTGTGGTCAACCTCATTACGCGCCAGCCCAAGGATCGCTGGATCGGTTCATTCGGAATAACCGGCGCCGACCTGCGCTCGGGTGACGGCGGCGGCCGTGCCGGCGCCAGCCTGTTCGCGGCGGGGCCGGTAGGCGAGTCCTTCGACCTGCGCCTGACCGCGGAAACGAACCGCGTCGGCGACGTACCGCGCAAGGAAGACCCGCGCTACTCCGAACTGGAAGGCCGCAAGACGCAAACCGTCGGCGCGAGCGGGCGCCTGAAGCTCGCGCCGGGCCAAACCCTCGAAGCCGGCTGGATCGACGGCGAAGAAGAGCGCTGGCGCGACGATCTCCGACTACCTGCGACGCGCTACAAAGATCGTTACGACATCGAGCGCAACCACGGTTACCTGGCATGGCGCGGCGAGTTCGATGGCTGGCGCGCCCAGGCCAACGCCTATCGCAGCGAGTTCGACGTCAAGAACACGCGCACCAATGGGGTGGCCCCGACCACGCCGCAAAACTTCGTTGACGTTGCCTACGACGCCCTGGCCACGACCCGGATCGGCAACCATCGCCTCACCTTCGGCGGCGAATTCCGCACCGAAACGATGACGCATCCCCACCTCGCCACCGGCAAGGACGATGCGACCCACAAGGCCCTGTTCATCCAGGACGAGTTGCCGCTGGTCAAGCAACTGGCGTTCACCGCCGGCCTCCGTGCGGATAACCACGAGTTCTTCGGCACCGAATGGAGCCCGCGCGCCTACCTGGTCTGGGAGGCGACGCCCGAACTGATCGTCAAGGGCGGTTACGGCCACGCCTTCAAGGCGCCCACGCTCAAGCAGGTCTCGCCGGTCTATGTCGGCACCGCCGGGCCGCACTCCTTCTACGGCAACGCCAGTGTCAAGCCAGAGAAATCCGATTCGGTCGAGATCTCGGCAGACTGGCAGCGCGGTCCGCTCAACCTGCGCGGCACCTTGTTCCACACCAAGGTCAAGGACCTGATCACCACCTTCCTGTTTCAAACCGATCCCACCCCGCCATTCCCTGCGCGCCAACATTACCGTTACGTGAACCTGAACAAGGCCGAGGTCACCGGACTGGAAACCGGCTTCTCCTGGAACATCAGCCCGGAACTGCTGTGGCAGACCGACCTGACCCTGCTCAGGACGCGGGATTTGGACAAGGACAAGGAAATGTATTCGCGGCCGCGCACCAGCGTCGCGTCGCGGCTGGACTGGAAGGGCGGGAATGGATGGAGCGCGCGTCTCGGCGTCGAATACACCGGTAGCCAGCTCATCGCCGCGACGACGACGACCGATGCCCGCCTGCCCGCCTACAGTCTGTGGAACGCCAGCGTCGGCAAGCAGTTCGGCAAGGCGCTGAAGGCCCGCGTCGGCATCGACAACCTCGCGAACGTGCGGCTCGCCGAAAAAGATCCGAACTTCAGTTACGCCGAACGCGGCCGCACGCTGTTCGCCAGTTTGCGGGCGGACTTCTGACCATGAAAACGCTGCTTCGATTCCTGGTCGCCTGCTGCTTCCTGGCAACCGGCGCCGCCCAAGCAACCAGCCTGCTGTTCATCGCCACCAGCAATGTGCCGGTCGGCAAGTTCCGGCAATTGCAGGAGATCGCCAAGCCGCACGGCATCAGGATCGAAGCGCGTTACTCGAACCGTCTGCCGGCGGATGTCGATGGCGGCCTGTTCCGGGGGTACGACTGGGTGCTGTTCGACACTTACCAAATGGACGACGTGCGCGGCCGGCTGGCGAAGGCCTTGCCGGATCTGAAGGTTCCGCATATCTGGCTGCACGACGCGAACCCGTCCTGGAAAGGCATGCCGGACGATCTGGCGAAGCGCTTGGTCGCCTATTACAACAGCGGCGGACGGGGCAACTTCGAGGGCTTTTTCGCGACGCTGGCGGCGCATCTCGGCGGACGTTCGTATGCCGGCATTGTCGATCCGGTGGTGTTCCCGAAAACCGCCGTGTATCACCCCGCCGCGCCGAACATGGTGTTCCCCGACGCGGCGGCCTACTTCGCCTGGAAGCAGCCGAAACCGGAGCAGCCGGTGATCGCCATCGCCATGGTGCAGCAGCACGTCGCCGCGATGCAGACTGCCTTCGTCGATGACCTGATCGCGCGGGTCGAGGCGGCCGGGGCGGTGGCGCTGCCGGTGTATGGCTCGATGCTCGATCCGACCGTGCTGCCCGGTCTGCTGGCGCCGCAGGGCAAGACGCTGGCGCAGGCGCTGATCAATACCCAGATCACGCTGAACCCCGACGGGCGGCGCATCGAATTGGAGAAGCTGGGGATTCCGGTCGTCCAGGCCATGCCCTACCGCCGGGGCGACGCCGCGGCCTGGGCGGCCGATCCGCAAGGGGTGCAGTTGATGGACGTGCCCTTCTTCCTGGCGCAGGCGGAATACGCCGGCGTCAGCGACATCCAGATCGCCGCCGCCACGCGCAAGAGCGACGACCAGATCGTGTCGATCGCGCCGCAAGCGGCGGCTGCGGTGGCCAAGGCGCTGAATTACGTCAACCTGCAAAGCAAACCGAACGCCGACAAGAAGGTGGCGGTGCTGTTCTGGAACTATCCGCCGGGCGAAAAGAATCTGTCGGCCTCCTTTCTCAACGTGCCGAGAAGCCTGGAGCACACGCTGGCGGCGCTGAAAGCCGCCGGTTACGCCACCGAAACGCCGCAGGAGCAGGAGCTGATCGGCAACCTGCAGCAACTGCTGGCGCCGTTCTACCGCGACGACCGTATCGACGGACTGCTGCATTCCGGACTGGCCGCCTTGTATCCGGTGGCTGCCTATCGCCAGTGGCTGGATGGCCTGCCGGAGGCGGTCAGAAACGAGCTCATGGCGAAGTACGGCGCACCGGAAAAGTCGGCGATGGCGATACGGCGCAAGGGCGAACACTTCTTTGTGATTCCGCGCTACAAGGTCGGCAACGTCATCCTCATGCCGCAAGCGCCGCGCGGCGAGAAGTGGGAGGAAAAGGAAAAGGCGATTTATCACTCCAGCAAGGCGCCGCCTTCCCATTACTACATGGCTTCGTACCTTTGGTTGCGCGAGCAGTTCGGCGCCGACGCCATTGTTCACTACGGCACCCACGGCTCGCAGGAGTGGCTGCCGGGCAAGGAACGCGGCCTGTCGGTCTACGACTATCCGATGCTGGCGGTCGGCGACGTGCCGGTGGTCTACCCGTACATCGCCGACAACATCGGCGAGGCGCAGCAGGCCAAGCGGCGCGGTCGCGCCGTGATCCTGTCGCACCAGACGCCGCCCTTCCGCCCCGCCGGCCTGCACGAGACGCTGACAAATATTCACGACCTGCTGCACGCCTGGGTGAACCAGGACGAAGGCGCGGTGAAGGATCGCATCAAGGCCGACCTGCTCGCCGCCGTGAAGAAGGAACGCATCGAGCGCGACCTGGGCTGGACCATCGAGCGCGCCGCCGCCGAGTTTCCGGTCTTCGTCGATGCGCTGCACGACCAACTGCACGAACTGGCCGAAATGGCGCAACCGCTTGGCCTGCATACCTTGGGCCGCGCGCCGGAAGAGCAGCATCGCCTCGCCACGGTCATGCTGATGCTGGGCAAGCCGTTCTGGGAAGCCGCCGCCCTGCATGCCGGCATCAAGGACGACGATCTCGACGAAACCCTGCTGGCCGACTACGACAAGCTGCCGGAAACGGCGCCCTATCGGCTGCTGCGCGCACACCTCGTCGAACGGCGCCCGGCCGATGCCCTGCCCGCCGTGCTGCGCGAACCGATCGACAAGGCGCGCAAATGGCACGAGGACATCGGCGCCGGCAACGAACTTCCGGCCCTGCTGGCGGCCCTGGCCGGCCGCTACATCCCTACCTCCTACGGCGGCGACCCGATCAAGAACCCGGACGCCTACCCGACCGGCCGCAACCTGTATGGC
>JAJZRT010000103.1 GCA_021802595.1 Pseudomonadota bacterium | reverse complement strand
GGCCTTCGAGTTCCAGAGCATCTACGGCCTGGAAACCGTGGTCATCCCGACCCACCGGCCGATGATCCGCAAGGACGAGCACGACCAGGTCTACCGGACTGCCAAGGAACGCGATCAGGCGGTGATCAATGACATCCGCGCGCGCAACGCCAACGGCCAGCCGGTACTGGTCGGCACCACCTCGATCGAAGCCAACGAGCATCTGTCTGCCGAACTGACCAAGGCCGGGCTGCCGCACAACGTGCTGAACGCCAAGCAGCACGCCCGTGAAGCCGAGGTGATCGCGCAGGCCGGGATGCCGGGCGGCATCACCATCGCCACCAACATGGCGGGGCGCGGCACCGACATCGTGCTGGGCGGCAGCATCCAGAAGGAGATCGACGCGATCCGCAACGACGAGGCCCTGTCCGACGCGGAGAAGGACGCGCGCATCGCCGCGCTCAAGGCCGACTGGCAGCCGCGCCACGACGCCGTGGTGGCAGCCGGCGGCCTGCACATCATCGGCACCGAACGCCACGAATCGCGCCGCGTCGACAATCAGCTGCGCGGCCGTTCCGGGCGCCAGGGCGACCCCGGATCCAGCCGCTTCTTCCTGTCTCTGGAAGATCCGCTCTTGCGCATCTTCGCGTCCGATCGCGTCGCCGCGATCATGAACCGCCTGAAAATGCCCGAGGGCGAGGCGATCGAGCATCCGTGGGTGACGCGCGCGATCGAGAACGCGCAGCGCAAGGTCGAGCAGCGCAACTTCGACATCCGCAAGCAGCTGCTCGAATACGACGACGTTTCCAACGACCAGCGCAAGGTGATCTACGAACAGCGCAACGAACTCCTGGCGAGCACCGACATCGGCGACACCGTCCGCGCCATGCGCGACGACGTGCTGAACGACACCATCAACCAGCACATCGCGCCGGGCAGCATGGACGAGCAGTGGGACGTGGCGGGTCTGGAAAAGGCGCTGGCCGCGCAGTTCGCGCTTGAACTGCCGCTGCAGCAATGGCTGGACGACGACAAGGCCCTGAACGAGGAAGGGCTGCGCAAGAAGATCCTGGAGGCCGCCGACGCGGTCTACCGCGAGAAGGAGGCGCTGGTCGGCGCCGACGGGCTGCGCCAGTTCGAGCGTGCGGTGATGCTGCAAAGCCTGGACAGCCACTGGCGCGAGCACCTGTCGGCGCTGGATCATCTGCGCCAGGGCATCCACCTGCGCGGCTACGCCCAGAAGCAGCCGAAGCAGGAATACAAGCGCGAGGCGTTCGAGCTGTTCGCCGCCATGCTCACGGCGATCAAGGCCGAGGTCACGCAGATCACCACCACGGTGCAGATTCGCGCGCCCGAGGACGTGCAGGCGGTCGAACCGCACGAGCCGTCCGACATGCAGTTTCAGCACAGCGAGTACGACGAGGCGCAGGACTTTGCCGAAGTCGACCGGGCTGCGGCCGCGGGCGAGGGTTATCCCAAGGTCGGCCGCAATGACCCCTGCCCGTGCGGCTCGGGCAAGAAATACAAGCAGTGCCACGGCAGGCTGAACTGAGGAGCGATCATGCCTTACTACGTGTTCCGCATGGGAATGTTCAAGGTGCTGGAAAAGCAGGGCGAATGGGCGAGCTTCAAGGAGGCCCGCGCCCACGTCAACGAACTGCGCAAGACGCTCGACCCCAAGTCCGGCGACAAGTACAAGATGATCTTCGCCGAGAACGAGATCGCTGCGCAGGAAACGCTGACGGCCGAGCGCGAACTGGAAAAGACCCTCTCCGGCGACGACTGGTAAGCCTGCCCGCGTCCGCAGACAGGCTTGGTGTGACAATGCCTCATGGCTGAATACAACGAAGACGCCTACAAGCTGGCCCGCAAGGTCTATATCGAATTCAGCTGCCCGTTCGAACGGGCGCTGCTGTCGTGTTGCGTGGGCTGCGCCCGTTCGCACAAGCTGAACCTCGCCGAGCGCGAGGCGATCGCCTGCGGCGACCCCGCGGTGCGCGAGCATTGCCTGACGTTCTACCAGGCCCTGCATGAGAACGCGCAGTTCGCGCTCAGGATCAACCCCGATGCGCCGTGGCCGTTCGGCAAGGAAATCCGGGCCCAGTGCGGCGGCGTGCGCGGCCTGTCGGCCGTGCTCGACGGCGCCGCCGACGAGACGACCGACATCGCTGCGACCGTGCTGCAGGGCAGGGAGCGCTTCGGCGCCGCCGCCGAGTTTCCCTACTCCGAAATCATGCGCGCCGTGGTGCATTACGAACCGCGCAGGCGCCGCCCCTGACCCCTGCTCGCTTCCGCGCCGTGGACGGGGCCGCTGCGCAATTAGGGGAGAACTGAACAAGTTGATTCCGCTCATGGTTCGACAAGCTCACCACGAACGGAATCAACAACTTGCCGTTCGTCCTGAGCTTGTCGAAGGACTTGTTCAGCAATTCCTTAGGGTACACGGGCCTTTTGTACTAGATTGAAAAAGAAGTTGCTGGCTGCATCCGGCAGCGGATGCACGTGTTTTTACCGTCGTCAAAGAGGAGACCGAGATGAAACCGATATCGATGTTGGCCCTTTCGCTTTGCCTGGCCGGGTTTGTTCCCGCGCACGCGGCTGAGCAGACCCAGTCCCGCGACCAGACGCAAACAACCACCCAGACCCAGACTCGGGATCGCGAGCGCATCTATGGCTCTGAGTTGATGACCCCGCAGGAACGCCTCGAATACCGCAACCACATGCGTACGATGAAAACCCGGCAGGAGCGTGAGGCGTTCCGCCTGGAACACCACAAACAGATGCAGGAACGCGCCAAGGCCCAGGGCAAGACCCTGCCCGACATGCCGCCGGCGGGCATGGGGCCCGGATCCGGCATGGGACCCGGGATGGGGCCGGGCTCGGGGATGGGGCCGGGCTCGGGGATGGGGTCCGGGATGGGCCCGGGCGGTAATCGCCGCTAAGGAGCTGTTCGCTACGCTGCGTTGAAACGCAGCGTAGCGGCGAAGCCATGGCCTCCGTCCGCGCGCGGCAGGCCGTCGCCCAGTTCCAGCTGGGCGTGCGATAGCGCCGCGATGCGGGCCACGATGGAAAGCCCCAGTCCGCAGCCTTCGCTCTCGCCTTCTTCCTCGCCACGTACAAAGCGCGCGCTCAGATGGGCGCGCAGGGCCGGTGCGACGCCGTGACCGTTGTCCGCGACCTGGAGCAGACAGTCCGTCCCGCAGCGCACGAGGCGCACTTCGATGCGCGCGCCCGGGCCGGCATAACGCAGGGCGTTGTCGACCAGATTGCGCACGGCGATTTGCAGCCAGGCTGCGGTGATCACGACCCGGCATCCCGATGCAGTCTCGACCACCAGCGATTGCGACTGCCGCTGCGCCTGCGGCAGCAGTTCTTCGCACACCGCGTCGATGATCCCGGCAGGATCGAGCGGTGGCGGCACGCTGCCCCGGCTGGCCGGGTCGACGCGGGCCAGCGTCAGCAATTGCTCGACCAGATGCGTCATCCGGTCCACCCCGGCGATCACCTGCGCCAGCGCGTGCTGGCGGTTGTCTGCCGTCTGTGCACGCAGCGCCACCTGGGCCTGCACTTTCAATGCCGCCAGCGGGGTGCGCAGTTCGTGCGCGGCATCGGCGCTGAAGCGGCGCTCGTTCTCGAACGCTTCGGTGACGCGCCGGATCAGCGCGTTGAGCGCGGTGCGCAAGGGCGCGATTTCCTCCGGCAGGGCAGGCGATTCATCGAGCGGCGCCAGCGCCTGCGCGTCGAGCGCGCCGACCTGCCGTGCCACGGCATCCACCGGCCGCAGGTTGCGGCCGACGCCCCACCAGACCGCCAGCGCCATCAGCGGCAGCGCCAGGCCGGCCGGCAGCAGCAGCGACAGGCCGATCTCGCGTGCCAGGGTCTCGCGCGCAGCGTGTGCCTGGCCGACCACCACCTGGTATTCCTCGTCGGCATCCTGCACCGCGTAAAACCGCCACAGTGCACCCCGATAGAGGTGTTCGCTGAATCCCGGAACGACTCCGGCTTCGAACCCGTCGTGCCCCATGGAGCTGACCAGGCGTTGCATCTGCCCGTGCTTGCCATGCCATACCTCGAAGGCGATCGGCACCGTGTTGTGACGGCTTTGATCCTGCAGCTCTTCCACAAAACCCTGGATTTCGCCGGCTGCCACGATCGCCAGCAGGGTGTCGGCCACCTGGGTCAGCTGGGCATCGAGCAGTTCGTCGGCTTCGTGGTGCGCGCGCTGGTACACCACCAGCGTGGACAGCAGCCAGATCGCCGCCACCGAGCCGGCCAGCAGCCACACCAGCCGCCGGCGCAGGGAATACGGCCGGTTCATGGCGCCGGCGTACCGGTCGACGCCATATAGCCGACGCCGCGCACGGTGCGGATCAGCTCGTTGCCGAGCTTCTTCCGCAGATGGTGGATGTGGACTTCGAGCGCGTTGCTGTCGACGGCGTCGTTCCAGGTGTAGAGCTGCTCTTCCAGGGTGCGTCGGGTCAGCACGCGGTCGGTGTTTTCCAGCAGCAGGTGCAGCAGGTCGAATTCGCGCGGCGTCAGTTCGACCGGCTGTCCGGCCCGCGTCACGCTGCGTGCCGCCGGATTGAGCTCGATTTCACCCAGCCTGAGCACTGGCTCCGGGCGGCCATGGGCGCGCCGTACCAGTGCCCGCAGGCGGGCGGCAATCTCGTCGAGGTCGAAGGGTTTCAGCACATAGTCGTCGGCACCGAGGTCGAGCCCGCGCACCTTGTCCTCCAACTGGTCGCGTGCGGTCAGGATCAGCACCGGCGTTGCGTCATGGCGCCCGCGCAGCCACTGCAGCACCGACAAGCCGTCGCGTTTCGGCAGTCCGAGGTCGAGCACCACCGCCGCAAACGACTCGGTGGACAGGGCCGCCACCGCCGCCTCGCCATCGCGCAGCCAGTCGACGGCATAGCCGGCCTGGGTCAGCCCGGCCTGCAGGCCGTCGCCCAGCATGCGGTCATCTTCCACCAACAATATGCGCATCGCTGATCTTTATCCTTGGGGTTTCATCCCCGGGTTTCATTGCGGAATCCTGACCGTGTCCTCGTCGAACACGCCCTGTTCCGCCTGCCGGTGGCAGGCCGCGCAGTTGGCGGCAGAGCCGATCGACTTGCGGGACCAGGTCGCGCGCGCCACTTCGTCATGCTTGCGCACGAACCAGCGGGTTTCGGTGATACGCAGCGGTGCCTCGTTCGGGCGCAGGCCCTGCATCACCCGGCTGCCCATCCGGCTGCTGCCGGCGTCGGCGGCGTTGGCTTCCAGGAACCGCAGGATATCAGCCTGCGTGGCGGGATCAAGGCTGGCGTTCTCGCCGAAATGCCGGTCGAGCCCGCCCATCAGGCGGCGCCACGAGGTCTTCGGCAGGAAGGCCGGCGAATAGGCGATATGGCAGCTTGCGCATTCCTGCTGCCAGGCCTTGTTGGTCGTCCGCGGCAGGACATTGCCGCCGCCATCGCCATGTGCCTCGCCCGAAGGCAGCGAAAATGCCAGCAGGCCGACCACTCCGACCGCTGCGACGACCCCGATACCGCGCAATAGATAATTCATGCTGTGCTCCTTATCGGGCCTGGCTCAGCCAGGCAATGAAATCGCCCTTCTCCTGCGCGCTGCATTCGCGTTGCAGGACATCCTGGCAGTTGCGCCGGAACCATTTCTCGACCTTGGCCGCGTCGGTGAAGCGTTGCGGATTGGCCGCCGGCGCGAGGGGTTCGATGCGCTTGCCGACCCGGGTGCGTCCGGGCTGGGCCGGATTGGCCGTATGGCAGCCGGCGCAGCTTGCCGCCTGACCATCGCGGCCCGGATGTTCGGTGCGGTAGAGTGCCGCACCGCGCTGCGCCGAGAGCGACGTGACCGGCACGCCAGCCTGCCGTGCATACTGTGCCATCAGGCTGGCGGGCGACTCGGCGGCGGCCGCCACGGCGGAGGCCATGCCCAGGATTGCCAGGCCGCTGCAGAGGCTATGCTTGGTCATGTTGAACCCCGCTTTCCACCGTGTGGTACTGCTTGCCGGTGACCATGCTCTGCGCGACGCGTTCACCGCGCCGCTGGTGGAAGACCAGCGCCGCCAGATGCAGGCCGATGAAACCGAGCATCAGGGTGAATCCCGCTTCGTGGGGCTCGCCCAGCACGTCTTCCAGCCAGGGCATATTGGCCAGCCAGCCGGCAAGGGGGCCGGCCTGGAATTCGCTGGCAGCCAGTCCCAGTCCGGTGACGACCATCAGCGTCATCACGCCGTAGGCAAACAGATAGGCCAGGCTGGCGATCGGGTCGTGTCCGGCCCGGTGCTTCGCCGGCAGGCGCAGTTTCCCGAGGCTGTCCTTCCATACGGCGGGATGCCACAGGTCGCGCCAGCGCGCGCTGGCCGGCCCCACCACGCCCCACAGCAGGCGCGTCAGCAGGCCCGCCGTCAGGACGTAGCCGGAGAGCATGTGCAGATTCCAGAACGTCTTTTCATAGGGACCGTGCTCGAATCCGCCGGCCAGCTGGCTGGTGGCGATGAGCGCCACGATGGACAGGGCAATGATCCAGTGCAGCAGGCGCAGCAGCGGATCGAACACGCGATGTGGATGAGTCAGTGAGTGCGACATGAGAGCCTCCTTGTGCGGATGTCGGGACGCACTCTACGTGTGCTAGCTTAGGAGGAGCTTAAGGCGGGTAATCCACGCAGATCGGGCTCCCTACCGCCGGAGGGATGGGCAAAAAGCACGTGCTTAAGGAAGCGCTGAACAAGTCCTTCGACAAGCTCAGGACGAACGGCAACTTGTTGATTCCGTTCGTGGTGAGCTTGTCGAACCATGAGCGGAATCAACTTGTTCAGCGCTTCCTTAATCCGGCCTTAAGGATCGGCCGCCAGAATGCGTGCCGGATTTGTCCATTCATTTCACGGAGATCAGGCGTGATCAATCGCATTCTCGTTCTGGCGCTGTTGGGCGCCGCACCTGCCTACGCGGCGGACGTGTTGCCGCTGACCGCGGCGCAGAAGCAGAACCTCGGCATTGTCACAGCGGTTGCTGCGACGCAGACGGCCAGTCCGGCGCTGACCTACCCGGCGCGGGTGACGCTGCCGCCGGCCAGCGTGCGCGTAGCCGCCGCGGCCGGCACCGGACTGGTCACCCAGCTGCACGTGCAGGCGGGCGATACGGTCAAGCGTGGCGCCCCGCTCGTCACCCTGTCGATGGCCGGCCTTGCCGATGCGCAGAATGCCCTGACGCAGGCGCGGCTGAGATCCCGGCTGGCGGCCAGCAATGCCGCACGCGATGAGAAACTGTTCAGCGAAGGCCTGATCGCCGAATCGCGCCTGCGTGCCACCCGGTCCGAAGCGCAGTCGGCGCAAGCCAGTCTGGCGGCGGCGCAGACCGCGATGTCCCTGATGGGAACGGGCAAGGTTGCCGGCAGCACCCTCACGCTGACCGCGCCGATTGCCGGGGTGGTGACGGAAAGCGTTGCCCAGCCTGGCCAGCGTGTGGATGCCGGGATGGCGCTGGTGAAGGTGGCGGATCTGTCGAAACTGGCCCTGGAGATTCCGCTGTCGACGGCGCAGGCGCGCCAGGTGGCCGTCGGGCAATCCGTGACGGTGGTGGACAGCGAGGCCCATGGCCATGTCACCGCACTGCTGCCGCAACTGGACGCTTCGCAGAGCGTGCAGGCGCGTGCCAGCCTCGTCGATCCGCAAGGCCTGCTGCGTCCCGGCCAGTCGGTGCAGGCGGCCCTTGCCGGTGCCGCAGCGGCCCAGACGCTGGCGGTGCCCGCCAGCGCACTGGCGTGGAAGGTCAATGTGCCCTACGTTTTCGTCGAGACGCCCAGAGGCTTCGTGCCCACGCGTGTGCGACTGGTGCGGCAGAATGCCAGCACGGCCGAGGTCGGCGGCCTCGCGGCGGGCAGTCGCGTCGCGGTGAAAGGCGTATCTGCGCTCAAGGCGCAGTGGCTGGTGGAGTAGGCCATGCTGAACATCGTGACCGAATTTGCGCTGGCGCGCCGCTGGTTTGTGCTGGTGCTGGCGCTGGTACTCGCGGGACTGGGGGTGCGGGCGTTCCAGCTGATCCCGATCGACGCCTTCCCCGATGTCTCGACGACGCAGGTCAAGCTGATCCTGAAGGCGCCGGGCATGACGCCGGAAGAGGTGGAGGCGCGCATCACCCAGCCGGTGGAGACCGAGCTGCTCGGCATCCCCCGCCAGACGATCCTGCGCAGCCAGTCGAAGAACGCGCTGGCCGACATCACCGTCGACTTCGAGGAAGGCACCGACATCTACTGGGCGCGCCAGCAGGTGGCCGAGCGCTTCGCCAACGTCAAGGGCGACCTGCCGGCCAACGTGTCGGGCGGCCTGGCGCCGATCTCGACGCCGCTCTCCGAACTCTTCATGTTCACCATCGAGGGGCCGCTGTCGCTGGCCGAGAAGCGCACACTGCTCGACTGGACGGTGCGCCCACAGCTGCGCGCCCTGCCCGGGGTGGCTGACGTCAACTCGCTCGGCGGCCGCGTCACCACCTTCGCGGTGAGTCCGGACCCGGCGGCGCTGGTCGCGCGCGGGGTGACGCTTGACGAGCTGCGCATGGCGCTGGAGAAGAACACCCGCAACGATGGCGCAGGCCGCGTCAACGAAGGCGAGGAGACCTGGGTGGTACGGGTCAATGGCGGCGTGGCGTCGCTGGATGAGTTGCGTCATATCGGGATCAAGCATGTCGGCGGCGTGGTGGTCACCGTGGGGGACGTTGCGCAGGTGACGATGGACGCGCTGACGCGCTATGGCGCAGTGACGCAGAACGGCCAGGGCGAGGCGGTCGAGGGCCTGGTGATCGGCCTGAAGGGCGCCAACGCGGGCGAGCTCATCAAGAACGTCAAGGCCAGGCTTGCGGACATCCAGGCGACGCTGCCCAAGGGCGTGACGATTTCGCCGTTCTACGACCGCTCGCAGCTGGTCGATCGCGCCGTCGGCACCGTCAGCAAAGCGCTGCTCGAAGCGGCCGTGCTGGTGGTAGTCCTGCTGCTGCTGTTCCTCGGCAACCTGCGCGCGGCGATCACGGTCGCGCTGATCCTGCCGCTGTCGGTGCTCGCCACTTTCGTGCTGATGCGCCAGTTCGGGCTGTCGGCCAACCTGATGAGCCTGGGCGGCCTGGCGATTGCGATAGGCCTGCTGGTCGACGCGGCGGTTGTGGTGGTGGAGAACATTGTCGCCCATCTGGCACACGACCCGGAGAACACCGAGGTGAGGCCGATCCAGCGCGTGCTG
>JAJZRT010000102.1 GCA_021802595.1 Pseudomonadota bacterium | reverse complement strand
CCGCGTTCGCAGCGCGTGGTGATCAGTTCGGTGGCGAATTCCTCGCCGTTCTGCGCCAGCTTGAGTATGCGGCTGATTCGCTCGTGCAGCGACTTGCCGACGCCGACATGCGACAGCACGAAGCGGCCGAGGCGCATCATGCTGTCGGTGTCGACCTGCTTGAAGTCGCGCTTCACCTGGCGGTCGTCGGCGCCGTACAGCTCGAACAGGCGCGCGGCGTTGCTGCTGCAGCCCGCATCCTTGAGCAGCAGCGTGTAATAGAGATGCGACAGCGCCTCGCTGTCCATCCCCATCTGCCGGCCCACATGCATGCCCACCCAGCAGCAGCGCAGGCTGTGGCCAGGCGGCAGGCCCTCGGTCAGGTCCAGCGCATAGCTCAGCGAGCCGATGATGGCGGACAGCGAAACCGACTCCGCCACGGCAAGGGGTGGGGGATCGAACGGACTCATGGAATGGCTGGCCTCCTGTGCAGGTCGGGTACGCGCCCGCCCGTGGGCGAACGCAATCGATACAGGAGTTATCGGCACCGGTCGGCGCGGCTCAACCGTAACCTGATCAGGGTTATTTCCTGCGCCGCCGGACCGGCTTAACCCTGACGCCACACGGGTGGCCCGGGGTCGGCGAGGACTTAGAATTCCCCCATGGCCAAACTTGAATCACTCGTCTTCGACAACGGCTTCGCCCGCCTGCCCGAAGCCTATTACTCGCGCGTCTGCCCGACGCCCGTTCCCGCCCCCTACCTGGTCTGCCACAGCCCGGAAGCGCTGGCGCTGCTCGGCCTCGACGCGGGTGAAATACACCGCCCCGAACTGATCGAGACGCTGGCGGGCAACCGCCTGCTGCCGGGCATGGACGCGCTCGCCGCCCTGTATGCCGGGCACCAGTTCGGCCATTACGTGCCGCAGCTCGGCGACGGCCGCGCGATCCTGCTGGGTGAAGTGAAGAATGCGGCAGGCGAAGGCTGGGAAGTGCAGCTCAAGGGTGCCGGCCGCACGCCCTATTCGCGCGGCGGCGACGGCCGTGCCGTGCTGCGCTCGAGCATCCGCGAGTTCCTGTGCTCCGAGGCGATGCACGCGCTCGGCATCCCCACCACGCGCGCCTTGTGCATCGTCGGCAGCGACCACCCGGTCTACCGCGAGGACGAGGAGACCGCCGCGCTGGTGACACGGCTCGCCCCGAGCTTCGTGCGCTTCGGCTCCTTCGAGGTCTTCTACTACCGCAACCAGATCGAACCGATCCGGCACCTCGCCGACTACGTCATCGCGCGCTACTACCCGGCGTTGAAGGACCTCGCCGACCCCTATCCCGAATTCCTGCGCCAGGTGAGCCTGCGCACCGCCGACCTCATGGCACAGTGGCAGGCCGTCGGCTTCTCGCACGGGGTGATGAACACCGACAACATGTCGATCCTCGGCCTCACGCTCGACTACGGCCCGTTCGGTTTCCTCGACGCCTTCGATCCCGGCTTCGTCTGCAACCATTCCGATACCGGCGGCCGCTACGCCTTCGACCAGCAGCCCGACGTCGCCGCCTGGAACCTCACCAAGCTGGCGCAGGCGCTGGTGCCGCTGATGTCGGTGGAAACCGCCTCGGGCGCGATCAGCGAGTATCCGCAGGCCTTCGGCCGCGCCTACCTCGGCCGCATGGCGGCGAAGTTCGGTCTGCCGCCAGGCGGGGACACGGTACCCCTCATCATGGATGCGCTGCAGCTGCTGGCGCAGAACCGCGTCGACTACACGATCTTCATGCGCCGCCTGTGCGACTTCGACAGCGCCGCGGGGGCCGGCAACGCGCCGCTGCGCGACCTCTTCCTCGACCGCCCAGGCTTCGACGCCTGGGCGCACCGCTATGGCGCCGCACTGCGCCAGCAGGGCTTGAGCGACGCCGAACGCCGCGAGGCGATGCGCGCGCTCAACCCCAAGTACATCCTGCGCAATCACCTGGCCGAAATCGCCATCCGCCGGGCGGCCGACCACCGCGACTACAGCGAGGTCGACCGCCTGCACGCGCTGCTGACCCGTCCGTTCGACGAGCAGCCGGAACACGAGGCCTACGCCGCCGAGCCGCCCGACTGGGCGAGAAAGATTGAGGTAAGCTGTTCCTCGTGAACCGCCTCGCTGCCCTGTCTGCCTGCCTGTTGACCGTCTCCCTGCTCGCTGCCTGCAGCAGCCCGGCCATCCAGCGCAAGGACGGCAGCAGCAGCGTACGCAGTTTCAGCCTGCGCAATCTCGCCAAGAGCGATGTCGACGAGGTGATCGAGATCCACCAGCAGGCCGCACTGGCCAGCCTCCGGACCCTCACCCTCAAGCTCTACCGCCGCAATCCCGGCGAATGGCGGAAGTCCGGCCAGCCCAGCGCCGACGCGGCGACCGACGCCCTGTTCCGTCCCCTGCCGCACTGGCCGCTGTCGCCGCTCAGGCACGTCGACTGGCAAACCTGCCTGCGCGATGCCTGGCGCGAGGACTATCCGGGCGACCGGGTGAAAGCACTGATGGAAGGGCTGCTGGTGATGCACATGGCGGCGTTCGACCACCGCACCGAGTTCTACCTGCTGACCGATGTCGATGCGCAGAAGCTCTACAACGCCGCGCGCAACACCGAAGCCGTCGCATGGAAACTCGGCACCGCCAAGGATGCGCGCGGCGGGCCGCTGCTGCTGTCGAACGGCGTCGACGAAAACGGCGTGGCCAATCTCAGCTTCGAGCGCGAATTCGGCAAGCTCATCGGCAGCCAGGACACGCTGGCCCGGATCGTCGAGAACAAGAGCAACCGCGAGATCCGCTTCGGCGTCGTCAACCTCGCCAGCCTGGCGTTCCTGCCGATCTGAGGCATGACGGCCGACGCCTATGCTCATTTTTCTGCGCTGACGCGCGACCAGTGGGCCTGGGAATTCCTGCGCCGCAATCCCGATTACCGGTCCGACTACCGCCGCTTCATCGCCGTGTGGCAGGCACTCGAAGCCGACTACGGCGCCCCGCCGCGGCGCGACTTCCAGCGCTGGAAACAGGACCCGCGCGCCTATGGCCCGCTGCCCGGCGACGCTGACCTCGCCGCGCCCACGGGCGAACTCTGCGTGGTCGACGACGACCGCGTGCTGCTCGAATGCTGGATGGGCGCGAAATGGGGCTACTACAAGTTTCCGCTCGATCCCGAGCGCACCGCGCCACCGGGATCCGACGAACTGTCCTGGCGTCCGCCGCCAGCGCCGGTGCTGCGCCCGCCGGACGACGCATACCGCCTCGATATCGCGTTCGATCTTTCGCTACCGCTGCCGGCGCAGCTGGAGGCGGCGAAATTCCGCCTCGTCGGCCGCGCTGCCGAACTGCGTCGCCAGGGCCTGCCCGCACCGATGACGGTGGACAACCAGCGCGCCCGCTGGGCCCGCATGCTGCAGCTGCTGGACGCCGCAGCCACGGGCGAGCCCGTGGAAAAACACGATGCCCCGCTGCTGCGCGAGGCGCAGGCCATGGTGCAAGGCGGCTATCTGGACATCCTGCGCATGGCCTGAGGTCGGCGCGCTACAAACTCCTGCCGCTGCGGATCACGCCGACCGCGATGCCTTCGATCGCCAGCTCCTGGCGCGTGAGGTCGACCTCGATCGGCTCGAAGTCAGGATTTTCCGGCAGCAGCCGCACGGTATGGCCGCGCTTCTGGAAGCGCTTGACCGTGACCTCGTCGCCGATCCGCGCTACCACGACCTGCCCCGCCCTCGCCTCGGCGCTGCGGTGCACCGCGAGCAGGTCGCCGTCGAGAATGCCGGCGTCCTTCATGCTCATGCCGCGCACCTTGAGCAGGTAGTCGGCGCGCGGCGAGAACAGCGCGGCGTCGAGCCGGACATGCCGCTCGATGTTCTCCTGCGCCAGGATCGGGCTGCCCGCCGCCACCTGGCCCACCACCGCCAGCCCGCTCTCGCCCTTCAGCCGGATGCCGCGCGAGGTCCCCGGCACCAGGTCCAGCACCCCCTTCTTCGCCAGCACCTTGAGATGCTGCTCGGCCGCGTTGGGCGAGCTGAAGCCGAAACGCCCGGCGATCTCCGCGCGCGTCGGCGGCAGGCCGGTGGTCTCGATCCACTCCTTGATCAGATTCAGGATTTCTTCCTGGCGGGGTGTCAGGTCTCGCATGGGGCCATTCTCCGTATACTGTATATATTTACATCTGTACGTATATTCAGTATAAATACTGAAACCGCAAAACGCCACTGCCCGATGCGCCGCCCCGGTGCCTCGCAGGAACAGGAGAAACCATGATGAAACTCGGAAAGATCAGCCCCCTCGCCTTCAGCCGCATGAAGCAGCGCGGGATATCCATCGACGCCCTGAACGATCTGCTGGCCCGCGGCCAGATCGAAAAACAGCTCGACGGTGCGCAGGTGATCTACCTCGACAGCCCCACCCCCGGCCCGGTCTGGGTCCACCGCCCGCAGCCGCGTCTGTACGCAGTGGTCGACGCAGCGGGCGAGGTGCTGACGGTGGAGAAGCGGGTGCGGCACAGACGCTAGCGGCACCCCATTTGTCGGCGTGCCACCCAACCATCCGGGTTGGACGCACGGGCGGGTACTATTACGCCTTTGCCTTGCACCCACCCCGCGTGCCGCCCCAAGTGCCGATGAACCGACCGGACAGCCAGCCCCTCCCTCCGTTTCCGGACAAGCCGTCTGCTTCGCGCATCCCCCCCGTCCCGTCACTGCAGGACTGCATCGCGCGCCACCAGGCCACCCTTCCCGGTCTTGCCGATATCGGCAGCCAACTGCAAGGCCTCACCGGGGACGCAAAATCGCTCGATGCGCTGATCGATCTCTACGAATCGTGCTACCCGCTGCTGGAACAGGCGATGTGGTCCGGCGCGGCGGACTTTCACCCGCTGCTGGCGAGCTACCATGCGCTGTTCCGCGAGCAGGACGCGCTGATCCGGCAGCGCTGCGAAAAGGACCCAACCCGCGACACCCGCCATCGCTTCATCCTCGCCATCCCGGTGGCCGATCGCCCGCCCCACCTCAAGGCCTGCCTCGAAAGCATTTACCAGGTCTGCACGCTGTTCGGCTATGGCGGCCAGACCGCCGGCGTGTGGGACAGGATCACCCTCGTCGTCAGCGAGGACAGCCGCGACGTGGCCAACATCCGCCGCCACCAGGCGCTGGTCGAGGAATACCGGCACAAAGGCCTGCAGGTCGTCTACTACGGACTCGACGAGCAGTACGCGTTGCTGCACGCCCTGCCCGCGCCGCAGCGCGAACAGCTGGGCCATCTGCTCACCACCCAGCCGCGCGAAGACTTCGCCCGCAAGGGCCAGGCCGCCAACCGCAACCTCTGCTATCTGAAATTCCTGCAGCTCACCGAGGACCGAGACAACACGCTCTACTACCTGGTCGACAGCGACGAGAGCCTGTGCGTCAACCGGCAGACCGAAGCCGGCGAGGAAGTCGTCTACGCGCTGCCCTACTTCCACGCCATCGACCGCATCTTCCGCAGCACCGACACCCTCATGCTCACCGGCAAGATGGTCGGCGATCCGCCCGTGTCGCCGTCGGTGATGGCGGCGAATTTTCTCGACGACGTGAGCGCCTTCTTCACCCGCCTGGCCGGCCTGCGCGGCGACGCCGCCTGCACCTTCCACGGCCTGCCGGCGCAGCAGCCGGGCGACGCTGCGTATCACGACCTGGCGAAGCTGTTCGGCTTCGAGAACCAGCCGGCGACCTTCCCGTATTCCTGCCGGCTGGCCGGCGACCATGACCACGGCGCCTGCCTTGCCGATTTCGCCCAGCGGCTCAACGCCTTCTTCTTCGGCGAGCACCTCACGCGCAAGACCTGGTTCGGCTACGGCCAGGGTTTCAGCCAGCTCAGCCCCGCGCGCACGGTCTATCCCGGCAACTACATCGTCAACTACCCCGGGCTCAAATACCTCATCCCCTTCGGGCATCTGCGTTTGAGGATGTCCGGCCCCACCGCCGGGCGGCTGATCGCGGCCGAGATCGGCCCGCGCTTCGCCTCGTTCAACATGCCCAACCTGCACCGGCGCACCACCGAGGCCGGGCTCGCCGACGACTTCCGCCCCGGCGTCGAACTCGCGCAGCAGGGCATCGACCTCTCCAGCGAGTTCGAGCGCCAGTTCTTCGGCGACCTGATGCTGTTTTCCACCGAAGAACTCGTCAAACGCACCGACGTGAACCGGCCCTTCGAACGGAAACTGATCGAGGCCGTCGTCAGCGACAAGGAGGCCGAACTGCTCGCGCTGTACCAGCAGAAGCACGACGCCATCGTCGACAAGAACCGGCAGCTGGAACGCCTCGTGTTCGAGGGCAGCCACTGGTGGCTGGACGCCGCGCCGCTCGCCGACGCGCTGCAACAGGTACGCGCCTTCATCGACAACATCGACCGCAACTTCGGCGAGCACGCCCCGGCCTGGCGCCAGATCCAGTCCGCCGCGCACCGCGCAGAACGCCGCCAGCAGATCACCGAAGCCTTGATGAACTACCGCGCCGAGCGCGATGCGTGGGACAGCCTGTTCTGACGCGATGGTTCGACAAGCTCACCATGAACGGAACCAACGATCTGCCGTTCGTCCTGAGCCTGTCGAAGCCTGTCCTGAGCATGGCGAAGGAGGCATGCTCGAAATCCCCTAAAGCGTCACCGAATCCGCCGCACCGCCCATGATCTCCCGGCGACACGCCGCGTAAACCTCCCGCGCCTCGTCCAGCACCGCCTCCGGGATCGCAATATGCGAATAGTCCGTCCGCGCCCTGCCGATGCCCCCACTGCGCATCCGCTCCGACGTATCCCCCCTGCGCGCCCTCCCCGTCTGGCTGAACACTTCATACCGCTCGCTCAGGGGCGAATCCAGTTCCAGCCATTCGGTCAGCCGCGGCAGCAGCCGCTCCGGCGCGCGCTGCCATAGCTCCGCGTCGAAATAGTAGAAAGGCCAATCGGTCGTCCGGCAAAACCCGGCCAGCGCGCGCACCCGCTCGATGTAATACCTCGCCGCCTCCACCGGCGACGCATACAGGTCCGGGTCCGGCTTCTGCGCGAACAGATGCACGATGCTACGGATCGTATGCGCCGGCTCTGCCAGCGAAACCAGGATCTTGATGTCGGTCCGCCCCAGCCGCTCAGGTTTCAGCACATAGTCGTTGTGCAGCAGCTTGTCGAAGAGGTAGCGACTGTTCGGCTTGAGCGCGTCGCCTTGCTGAAACAGCTCAAGCTGCCGATCCAGTGCAGACGCGTCCTCGTAGCTGAGGTGCATCTCGTAGTAGCCGTTGATCTGCGGGTGCGAGCCGAGGATGTGCCCTGCCAGACTGGTGTAGGCACGCATGTGGCTCAGCAGGAAGATGTGGGCGTGGCAATCAGACATGACATACATGGATGCTGACAGTACTCACCCCCATGAGTAACATCGCAGCCCGTTAGACGAAAGATGAGTTAGGGAAGCGCTGAACAAGTTGCCGTTCGTCCTGAGCTTGTCGAAGGACTTGTTCAGCGTTTCCTTAGCTCTTAATGTATTCGCGAATAGCGAACCGTAAAGTCGTTCTACTGCCTGGCGAATTCAACCACCGCCTGAGCTTGATTAAACGGCGCGACGATGACGCCGGCCTCTTCAAGTTCAGCCACCACTTCACGCCGCGCCTTGCCACGCGCCGTGGAGTCTCGGGACCATTGACCGTGAACAGAACCTTCTCCGGCAGGAGGTGGCGCCTTTTCAGCGCATTGATCCGCACCACCCATTGACCGCCGTGGTCGATGATTTTGGACACCTCTGCGTAGTCGAGGTTGAGCGGCTTGATGATCTTTTCAGGTTGGTCGTCCGGCCCCGCGACGAACGGAAACTGCGCGTGGTACTCATCGTTGCCCACACGCCCGGCGTGAAACTGGTTCAGCAGCTTTGCTTCGCGCAGCCAGCCGCGCACCCCGCGCTCCAGAATCTGCTCCTGGTATTCGCGGTTCACAAAATTGCGTTCGACGTAATATTCATACAGCGCCAGCATCCTGGCGCGCGGCTCTTCAGCCAGCACCACACGCGACTCGCTGAAACGCAGCATGGTTTCGCGGGGCTTGATGATCTCGCCCCACAAGCGCAAGGCCCCATCCCGGTCCAGCGTCTTCAGGCGTCGGTCCGTCCCCATCTGCTTCAGCATGCCGTCGATGCGCTGCAGTTCCTCACGGAAGGTGCTCATGGACGTCCGGAAAACCTTGGCATCCATCTGCTCGAAGAAATTCGTCACCCGCGCATAGCGGTTGCCTAGCAGCTTGAAGCCGAAGTAACGCGCATTCGGCGCGAACATGACCACGCCGACGTTGGCGAACTCGCCCGTCTCGACGAACGGCATGAAGCGAACAATGGCGTAATGGCAAGCGGTATTCATGGTTGCGGCAGTTGCCAGAAAGTATCGATAAGCGCCCGGTCCAGCAACTCCTTGATTTTAGCCCGCGGGAACTCGACTGGAATGGTCTGCTCGGGATCGACAAACCCCCAGGACGCCGGGACATTATTGCAGGCTTCGTCCCAAATGCCGAGCGCTGCGGCAAAGCGCGCCGTGTAGGCATCCCGGACCAGGAAATCGCTGAACATGGCCGGAATATCGTCGGCAAACACGTGCAGCTTGAGGAAGGCCTGTTCCGAAAAATCCGGGTCGAACGCCAGGTTGTGGTCGATCACCACCAGCGCGCCGCCGTCCTCCGGGTTCCACAGCAGATTGGGGTTGCCGCCCATCGGCGTCAGGTTGCGGTCGCCATTCCTCACCCACCAATCGAAAGCGATCACGTCCCGGCGCAGTTCCAGCGGCACCCGTTCACGGTGGACATCATTCAGTTCCACGGCATTGACCTTGCGCGAGGCAAACACCTCCCCTGCCCCCAAATCGCGCAGCCAGCCGGTCAGATCGGCCTCGATCAACTCCTCCGGCACCGTCGCGATCGCATACGGCGCAATCGGCAAACCGAACCGCTCGGCCAGCCGGGCGCACAGCCATTCGGCGATCAACCCCGGCCGCGTCGCCGACCGTCGCTTCGCTCACTGTGGTCAGCTTGCGGGAGGACTTGCACCCCCAAGATCGCGCCCATGCTGGCGCACAAGAAAAAGGGCCGCGATTGCGGCCCTTTATTCAGCAGAGGTGCTTAGGGAATTGCTGAACAAGTCCTTCGACAAGCTCAGGACGAACGGCAAGTTGTTGATTCCGTTCGTGGTGAGCTTGTCGAACCATGAGCGGAATCAACTTGTTCAGTTCTTCCTTAGGCGAAGCCTGCCTTAAGCGAAATTCGCTTCCGCAAACTTCCAGTTCACCATGTTGTTGAGGAAGGTCTCGACGAACTTGGGACGCAGGTTGCGGTAGTCGATGTAGTAGGCGTGCTCCCACACGTC
>JAJZRT010000101.1 GCA_021802595.1 Pseudomonadota bacterium | reverse complement strand
CAAGGCAAAACTGACCCTGCGAAAATCCTATGGATTCCGCTCCCCGGAGATCCTGGAAATGGCGCTATTACATGCCCTGGGCAGGCTTCCCGAACCGAAACTCGCCCACGAATTTTACTGAGGAGCCTCTTTCGTTTCAAATTCGAAGCGCGGTTGCGCGCCAGGGGGCTTCGCTATCGGCGAAGGGGGATGGCGGTCAACCTGCGCACCCTTACGACTGCGCGCGGGCGGCGCATCGGCTTCATCCGTTTCGTCGAACGTTGGAGCGAACGCAACCAGGAGATCGGGATCGTGGTACTCGAGCGCTTCATCGATCTGCCAGGCGCCTATCTCAACCAATACGTGTTTGCCTTGCTCGATCTGGCCGCCGCCAGGCTCCTTGTCTACTCGGAGGTAGACGGGCAGTCAATGGTCATCCGCACCTCACGCTTCCCATACGATGCCTGACGGTGGTACGGTTTCATACCAAAGCCAGCCACTACCCTACACCGTCACTGCAAGGTTTGATCCGCCTTGCAGTGACGCAATCAGCGGACAGGATACGTTCCCCTCTCGCGCATGGCAGGCGCACACCAGTTCGGAAAGCACGGTCTCCATGCGCGCCAAGTCGGCCATTTTTTCGCGCACGTCCTGAAGCTTGTGCTCGGCCAGGTGACTGGCTTCGTCGCAGTGCGTGCCATCGTCCAATCTGAGTAGTTCCGCGATTTCATCCAGACTGAAACCCAGCCGCTGGGCTGATTTGACGAACCGCACGCGCGTTACATCCGCCTCGCCATACCGACGAATGCTGCCATAGGGCTTGTCCGGCTCAGGCAGCAAGCCCTTGCGCTGATAGAACCGGATGGTCTCCACATTGACCCCGGCCGCCTTGGCAAAAACGCCGATGGTCAGATTCTCAAAAATAGTTTGCATATCGCTTGCCTCCGTACATGACTACGGAAGTAATCTTAGGCTATCCAATTCAGATTCGAAAGGACAAGCGTATGTCTGAACAAAACGGGCGCGGAGCGCTCTTCGCCGGAGGGCTGGCCGCCATCCTCGCCTCGGCCTGCTGCCTGGGGCCACTGGTTTTGATCGCCTTGGGGTTCAGCGGCGCGTGGATCGGTAACTTGACGGTGTTGGAACCTTATCGCCCCATCTTTATCGGCGCGGCGTTGGTGGCGCTGTTCTTTGCCTGGCGGCGTATCTACCGCCCAGCGCAAGCCTGCAAACCGGGTGAGATCTGCGCGACTCCCCAAGTGCGAGCTACTTACAAGCTCATTTTCTGGTTAGTGGCCGCGCTGGTTCTGGTCGCGCTCGGATTTCCCTACGTCATGCCATTTTTCTATTAATCACAGGAGTTCATCATGAAAAAACTGTTTGCATCCCTCGCCCTCGCTACGATTGTTGCCCCCGTGTGGGCCGCCACCCAGACCGTCACGCTGTCTGTGCCGGGCATGACCTGCTCCGCTTGTCCGATCACCGTCAAGAAGGCGATTTCCAAGGTCGAAGGCGTCAGCAAAGTTGATGTGACCTTCGAGACACGCGAAGCGGTTGTCACCTTCGATGATGCCAAAACCAGCGTGCAGAAACTGACCAAGGCGACTGAGGACGCGGGGTATCCGTCCAGCGTCAAGAAGTGAGCCACTGAAAACGGCACCGCAGCACATTTGACGCCTTTGTCTGGTGTCACAAACGAAAAAGGATCTGTCGCATGACCCATCTAAAAATCACCGGCATGACCTGCGACTCGTGCGCGGCGCACGTCAAGGAAGCTCTGGAAAAAGTGCCCGGCGTGCAGTCGGCGCTGGTGTCCTATCCGAAGGGCACAGCGCAACTCGCCATCGAGCCGGGAACGTCACCGGATGCGCTGACTGCCGCCGTGGCCGGGCTGGGCTACAAAGCATCGCTCGCCGATGTTCCTCCGGCGGACAGCCGCGCCGGACTGCTCGACAAGATGCGCGGCTGGATGGGTGCCGCCGATAAGCACAGTGGCAGCGAACGCCCGTTGCAGATCGCCGTGATCGGCAGCGGCGGCGCTGCAATGGCGGCGGCGCTGAAGGCCGTCGAGCAAGGCGCGCACGTCACGCTGATCGAGCGCGGCACCATCGGCGGCACCTGCGTCAACGTCGGCTGCGTGCCATCCAAGATCATGATCCGCGCCGCCCACATCGCCCATTTGCGCCGCGAAAGCCCGTTTGACGGCGGGGTCAAAGCAGCTGTGCCTGCGATTGACCGCAGCAAGCTACTGGCCCAACAGCAGGCTCGTGTCGATGAGCTGCGCCACGCCAAGTACGAAGGCATCCTGGACGGCAACCCGGCCATCACAGTGTTGCACGGTGAAGCGCGTTTCAAGGATAACCAAAGCCTTGTCGTCCGTTTGAACGATGGCGGCGAGCGCGTGGTGGTGTTCGACCGCTGCCTGGTCGCCACGGGTGCCAGCCCGGCCGTGCCGTCGATTCCGGGCCTGAAAGAGTCACCCTACTGGACTTCAACCGAGGCCCTGGTCAGTGACACCATTCCCGAACGCCTGGCTGTGATCGGCTCGTCGGTGGTGGCGCTGGAACTGGCGCAAGCCTTCGCCCGACTGGGCAGCCAGGTCACGATCCTGGCGCGCAGCACTCTGTTCTTCCGCGAAGACCCGGCCATCGGCGAGGCCGTCACCGCCGCCTTCCGTGCCGAGGGGATTAAGGTGCTGGAACACACGCAAGCCAACCAGGTCGTTCATGTGGACGGCGAATTCGTGCTGACCACGGGGCACGGTGAACTGCGTGCCGACAAGCTGCTGGTCGCCACCGGCCGGACGCCGAACACGCGCAGTCTGGCCCTGGAAGCGGCGGGTGTGGCCGTCAATGCGCAGGGAGCCATCGTCATCGACAAAGGCATGCGCACCAGCACGCCACACATTTATGCGGCTGGCGACTGCACTGACCAGCCGCAATTCGTCTATGTGGCGGCAGCGGCCGGCACCCGTGCCGCGATCAACATGACCGGCGGCGACGCTGCCATCAATCTGACCGCTATGCCGGCGGTTGTGTTCACCGATCCGCAGGTCGCCACCGTGGGCTACAGCGAGGCGGAAGCGCATCACGACGGGATCGAGACCGACAGCCGCATTTTGACTTTGGACAACGTGCCGCGTGCGCTTGCCAACTTCGATACACGCGGCTTTATCAAACTCGTTATCGAGGAAGGTAGTGGACGACTCATCGGCGTGCAGGCGGTGGCTCCGGAAGCGGGCGAGCTGATCCAAACTGCGGTTCTCGCCATTCGCAACCGCATGACGGTGCAGGAACTGGCCGACCAGTTGTTCCCCTACCTGACGATGGTCGAGGGGTTGAAGCTCGCGGCGCAGACCTTCAGCAAGGACGTGAAGCAGCTTTCCTGCTGCGCCGGATGAGGAAAAGGAGGTGTTCGATGAACGCCTACACAGTGTCCCGCCTGGCCCTTAATGGGGTTGTCTCAGAAAACGGATAAAATCGTACGCTAAGTCGTTCCTCAGCTCCATGACGTAATCAGCCCGCGCAAGGGCAGGCGTCGACGATGCCGGAGAAATGTCTGGCATTACCCGTTACACCCGTGCTCAGGTAATTATTCCTTGGCGATCCCGGCGGCAGGAGCAGCGCCTTCAGCGGGGCCAGCAGCCGGCGCGGCGGCATCACGCTGACCCTTCAGCTCGTCCATCATGCGCTGAAGCATCGCCTCAGCCAATGCTCGGCGCGCCTCCATATCCAGTTCCGAAAACATCATGGACATGCAGCGCGGCATCATGTTCTGCATGAATTCCGCTCGATCCTCCGCCCTCATTTCCTTGAATATGCTGTCCATCATGGTTTGCATCATGCGAGGCATGTCCTCCGGCGTCATCATGCCGGACATCATTTTCTCCATCATCTTTTTCATCATGCCCATCGGATTGAATCCGCCGCCTTGCCCAGGCTGCGATTCGCCGCCTGCCTTGGTGTCCTGGTCTTTCGGTTCCATGTTGGTCTCCTGGTGAATGACTCGATTGGTTCTGCCGTCGCTATGGATTTTCAGCTCGGACTTTCTTGGCTAGCAGCCTCGGGTTGCTCGCGCCCACGGTCATGGCGACGCTGATCGCCTCGTCGATCTCGGCATCGCTGGCCTGGAGTTCCCGGAGCACGCCGAGGGCGTATTTCGTGCAGAATTCGCAGCCCGCACTCAGCGCCGCCCCGAGACAGATCAGGTGGCGCGTCTTCCGGTCCAATACGCCATCGGGGCCGTAGACGGCCGTATGAAAGCGGTTGTAGTGTTCGATGATTTCGTCATGATTGTGGGCCATGGTTCACTCCTTTTTGAATCAGTTTGCGCGGACAAAGATCACCCCGTAATGATAGGGCGGCAACTCGACCAGCGATTCCAGCTTGAAGCCGGTCGGCTCAACCACCGCGCGGGTCTGCTCCGGCGACATGCGCAGTTCGGTGCTTGGCCCGCGTGGCTGGCCCAGGACGGTCGTCTCTTCGCGCGGCAGGGGATGCCAATTGACAATGGCGAAACGGCCATTTGGCTTTAAGGCGGCGGCAACCTCTCGGGCCAGCGCCGTCTTGTCCGGGGCACCGTGGAAGGTGTTGGCGATCAGGACATAGTCCGCCGGCGCGCCCACCAGGCGGCTTAGCTCCATGGCGTCTCCGCGCAGCCAGTCACAGTTCGCCAGCCCCTCGCAAGCCGCTTGCGCCTGCTCCAGCATGTCTGGATCGAGGTCGAAGCCGACGACGCGCCCCGGCCCAAGCTGTCGCGCAATGGCGGCGGTGAAGTAGCCGTAGCCGCAGCCCAGATCGACGACCGTCATTCCGGGCGCGATACCCAACGCCTTGATCACGCCGTCGGGATCGGGCCACAAGGCGTGCCACCAGTTCCTGTCGGGCATCACCGTGGCCGGAAACAGCCTGTCCTGAATCGTCATCATTCGAGCTCCTTCTTCATTTGCTGATACTCCTCTCGGGTGATTTCCCCACGGGCGTAACGCCGGTCGAGAATGTCTTTTGCGCTTTCTTCTTTCTTGTCACGCGTTCCTTCATCACGCATTCCCCACCCGCCGCACATCGGCCAACCCCCGCCTCCGCGTTCGCCGCGGAAGAGGAGGATCAGCATCACGACCAGGAAGATCAGCGGAAATATCCACATGAAAGGAAACCATCCCCACGGACCATAAGGCCTCATGATTACACCCCCTCGGTTTCTGCCAACGCCGATTTGGGATCGGCTGGGCGGCTGGATTGATCGGACATTCCCGCGACCGGCGTCTGGCGGGTGTCCAACCATTGCTTGAGGTCGCGCAGGATGCGCAGCAGTTCCGGGTCGGCAAGGCAGTAATAGATGAACGGCCCGCGCCGCTCCGCGCGGACGAATCCCGCCTCGCGCAGCACACGCAAGTGGAACGAGACATTGGTTTGCGCCAGGCCCGTCGCGTTGATGATGTCCGTTACCGGACGGCATTCGAAGCCCAGGCCACACAAGATGCGGAGGCGATTTGGTTCTCCCAGCACTTTGAGCGCCGGAATGATTTGCTCTTGATCGCGTTCTGGAAATTTCATACCATCATATTAGTGTCAACACATATGAATTGCAACTCATATTATGATCCGATACGTTTGAACCGGGTATGTCAAGATAAAGCATACCCTATCCTGATGTCAGGATAGGCCACACTGCAACGTCAGAATAGAGTTGGCTTTCGCGTTTATTGACACCTGCGGCGAAATGTCATAGATTTCTTCCTGACACTTTCGTGTTTGGAGGCATCATGCAGGGTCAACGCATCGGCTATGTCCGGGTCAGCAGCTTCGACCAGAACCCGGAACGGCAACTGGAGCATGTCGAAGTCGGCAGGGTATTCACCGACAAGGCGTCGGGCAAGGACACCCAGCGGCCTGAACTCGATTCGCTGCTGGCCTTCGTGCGCGAAGGCGACACCGTGGTGGTTCACAGCATGGATCGGCTAGCGCGCAACCTCGATGATTTGCGCCGCCTTGTGCAAAGGCTGACTAAACGCGGCGTGCGCATCGAGTTCGTCAAGGAGAGTCTGACCTTCACCGGCGAGGATTCGCCGATGGCGAACTTGATGCTATCGGTCATGGGTGCGTTCGCGGAATTCGAGCGGGCCTTGATAAGCGAGCGGCAGCGAGAGGGCATCGCGCTCGCTAAACAGCGCGGAGCCTACCGGGGCCGCAAGAAGGCATTGTCGCCCGAACAGGTCGCCGAGCTGCGGCAGCGGGCCGCTGCCGGTGAGCAGAAGGCGAAGCTGGCACGTGAATTTGGTGTCAGCCGGGAGACCCTGTATCAATACTTGAGATTGGATCAATAGCAATGCCTCGTCGTTCCATACTGTCCGCCGCCGAGCGGGAAAGCCTGTTGGCGTTGCCGGACACCAAGGACGACCTGATTCGACATTACACATTCAGCGATACTGACCTTGCCATCATTCGGCAGCGGCGCAGGCCTGCCAACTGCCTGGGCTTCGCCGTGCAGCTCTGCTACCTGCGCTTTCCCGGTGCCATCCTTGGCGTCGAAGAGCCGCCGTTTCCGCCCTTGTTGAAGCTGGTCGCCGACCAACTCAAGGTCAGCGTCGAAAGCTGGGACGAGTACGGGCAGCGGGAGCAGACCCGGCGCGAGCACCTGGTCGAGCTGCAAACGGTGTTCGGCTTCCAGGCGTTCACCATGAGCCACTACCGGCAGGCCGTCCACACGTTGACCGAGCTGGCCATGCAGACCGACAAGGGCATCGTGTTGGCCGGCGCCTTGATCGAGCACTTGCGACGGCAGTCAGTCATTCTGCCTGCCCTCAACGCCGTCGAGCGGGCGAGCGCCGAAGCGATCACCCGCGCCAACCGGCGCATATACGACGCCTTGGCGGAACCGCTATCGGACGCGCATCGCCGCCGCCTCGACGATCTGCTCAAGCGCCGGGACAACGGCAAGATGACCTGGCTGGCTTGGCTGCGCCAGTCTCCGGCCAAGCCGAATTCGCGGCACATGCTCGAACACATCGAACGCCTCAAAGCCTGGCATGCACTTGACCTGCCTGCTGGCATCGAACGGCAGGTACACCAAAACCGCTTGCTCAGGATCGCCCGCGAGGGCGGCCAGATGACACCTGCCGACCTGGCCAAGTTCGAGCCGAAACGCCGCTATGCCACCTTGGTCGCGCTGGCCATCGAAGGCATGGCCACCGTCACCGATGAAATCATCGACCTGCACGACCGCATCCTGGGCAAGTTGTTCAACGCCGCCAAGAACAAGCATCAGCAGCAGTTCCAAGCATCTGGCAAATCCATCAACGCCAAGGTGCGCCTGTACGGACGCATTGGCCAGGCGCTGATCGACGCCAAGCAATCGGGCCGCGATCCGTTCGCCGCCATCGAGTCTGTCATGTCCTGGGACGCTTTCGCCGAAAGCGTCACCGAGGCACAAAAGCTAGCCCAGCCAGAGGACTTCGATTTCCTGCACCGCATCGGCGAGAGCTATGCGACCTTGCGCCGCTACGCGCCGGAACTTCTCGACGTGCTCAAGCTGCGGGCCGCGCCCGCTGCCAAGGACGTACTCAACGCTATCGAGGTGCTGCGCGGCATGAACAGCGACAACGCCCGCAAGGTGCCCGCCGATGCGCCGACCGACTTCATCAAGCCGCGCTGGCAGAAGCTGGTCATGACCGACACCGGCATCGACCGGCGCTACTACGAGCTGTGCGCGTTGTCGGAGATGAAGAACGCGCTGCTTTCCGGCGACATCTGGGTGCAAGGCTCCCGCCAGTTCAAGGACTTCGAGGACTACCTGGTGCCGCCCGCGAAATTCGCCAGCCTCAAGCAGGCCAGCGAATTGCCGCTGGCCGTGGCTACCGACTGCGACCAGTACCTGCATGAACGGCTGACGCTGCTGGAAACGCAGCTCGCCACCGTTAACCGCATGGCGCTGGCCAACGAGTTGCCGGACGCCATCATCACGGAGTCGGGCCTGAAAATCACGCCACTCGATGCGGCGGTGCCCGATACCGCGCAGGCACTAATCGACCAGACGGCGATGATTCTGCCGCACGTCAAGATCACCGAATTGCTGTTGGAGGTGGACGAATGGACGGGATTCACCCGTCACTTCGCGCACCTGAAATCGGGCGACTTGGCCAAGGACAAGAATCTGCTGTTGACCACCATTTTGGCCGACGCGATCAATCTCGGCCTGACCAAGATGGCCGAATCCTGCCCCGGTACGACCTATGCCAAGCTCGCCTGGCTGCAAGCCTGGCACATCCGTGATGAAACCTACTCGACGGCGCTGGCTGAGCTGGTCAACGCGCAGCTCCGGCATCCCTTCGCCGAGCATTGGGGCGACGGCACCACGTCGTCGTCGGATGGTCAGAACTTCCGCACCGGCAGCAAGGCCGAGAGCACTGGCCACATCAATCCGAAATACGGCAGCAGCCCAGGACGGACGTTCTATACCCACATCTCCGACCAGTACGCGCCGTTCCACACCAAGGTCGTGAACGTCGGAGTTCGCGACTCGACCTACGTGCTCGACGGCCTGCTGTACCACGAATCCGACCTGCGCATCGAGGAGCACTACACCGATACGGCAGGCTTCACCGATCACGTCTTCGCCCTGATGCACCTCTTGGGCTTCCGCTTCGCGCCGCGCATCCGTGACCTGGGCGACACCAAGCTCTACATACCGAAGGGCGATACCACCTACGAGGCGTTGAAGCCGATGATCGGCGGCGCGCTCAACATCAAGCACGTCCGCGCCCATTGGGATGAAATCCTGCGGCTGGCCACCTCGATCAAGCAGGGTACGGTGACGGCCTCGCTGATGCTACGCAAGCTCGGGAGCTATCCGCGCCAGAACGGCCTGGCCGTGGCCTTGCGTGAGCTGGGCCGCATTGAACGCACGCTGTTCATCCTCGACTGGCTGCAAAGCGTCGAGCTGCGCCGCCGCGTACATGCCGGGCTGAATAAGGGCGAAGCCCGCAACGCGCTGGCTCGTGCCGTTTTCTTCAACCGCCTGGGTGAAATCCGCGACCGCAGTTTCGAGCAGCAGCGCTACCGGGCCAGCGGCCTCAATCTGGTGACGGCAGCCATCGTGCTGTGGAACACGGTTTATCTGGAACGGGCGGCGCATGCGCTGCGCGGTAACGGTCATGCCGTCGATGAGGCGCTGTTGCAGTACCTGTCGCCGCTCGGCTGGGAACACATCAACCTGACCGGCGATTACCTCTGGCGCAGCAGCGCCAAGATCGGCGCGGGCAAGTTCAGGCCGCTACGGCCGCTGCAACCGGCTTAGCGTACGATTTTTTCCGTTTTCTGAGGCGACCCCGAAGAGCGCGTTCTGCAGCCCCTCGGCCAGTGCGGGATAGCTCTCCCCACCCAGGATG
>JAJZRT010000100.1 GCA_021802595.1 Pseudomonadota bacterium | reverse complement strand
GCATTCAAGCCATAACCGGCATTGAGGCCATCGACCAGCTGGTTGCGCAGGAGGACGGTATCGGGGCTGATCGTACGATCGACTCCCTGTTCCAGCGCAAAGCCGAGACTCCAGCGCGGCTTCAATGGTGTGTTGAATTTCAACTTGAGCGCGGTCGTTGCGATATTGCCATCGTCGCGGACTTCGCCCCCCACTGCGACGGTAGGTGTCGGGGGCAGCACGGTCTCGCTGAGTTGCAGGTGCAATTGATCGTCCCAGTCAAAACGATCCAGTCCTTCGAACGCCAGGGTTTGCGCAAGTGGCACCCGGCCCGTGTCGCGAGCGGCAGAGATTCGGTCGTACAGAGGCGTCGCCTCGTCTTCGTCTAGCAAACGTGCCTGTGCTTCCTTGTCGCCGCTTTGCAAGGCGTGCAGGCTTCGTGCCCAGGCCGGCGTGGCCACTCGCCGGGCATGGCGCGCCAGCAACCATGCAGTGGCGCGATCGGTCGCTTCCTGGGACAGGAAATAGCCGAGTGCCAGTTCATTCGCGTTCTCGCTTCCGCGTTCCGCCACGGGCTGCAATTCGGGCGGAACGTTCTCGTCGCCGGCTTCGCGCAAGGCATGGAGCAACACGGATTCCGCCCGATCCCCCGGCAGGTAGAGCAAGGCCAGGCGCACGACGGCCGTTCGCACCGTTTTATCCGCCAGTCCGGGGGCAACCTGCTGGCGCTGTGCCCAGAGTGCAAGCCGCAAGCGTTGTGCCCATTCCTGGCGGTGGTTCAAATCCAGCAGGTCAGCATAATTCATCAGCCAGAGAAAATCCTGACGATGGTTCTGCAGCTGGCTTTGCGCCCATTTCAGCGCCTCTTCAAACTGTCCCAGCTGCACATGGGCGGCGCTGAAGACGCCGGCGAGTTGGCTATCGTGGCGGGCCTCCTCGCGCCAGCGCCTGAGATACTGAGTCAGTGCGGCGCGGTCTTTTTGCTGGATGAGTAGCCACAGCAGCGCGACCTTCACGTCATTCTCTTCAGGAGCGAGCCTGAGCGTGGTCTCCCAGGCTTCACGGGCCTGGCGCCAGTCGCCCTCATGCTCCGCCCAGGCCGCCTTGATGCGCCAGAACGTGGGCCGATCGCGCAGGCTATCAAACACATCACCGCGCGCCTCTCCCAGCATCAGACCAACCGGGTGCCAGCCCTGCACCTGCGCATACAGGCTCAGGGCTTGCAGATAGAGCGAAGCATCCTTGCTCCGGCGCCAGCCCGCCTCCGCCACTTGTGCAGCTTCCAAAGGATGCTCGCTCGCCAGTATCGCCACCAGATTCTGGGTGTCCTGCAAGCGCGGCATGCCCTGGCGTTGAAGTACCCGATAGGCTTCCACGGCCTCTTCCTTGCGCCCCAGCAGACGGGCAAGTTCAGCCCTTACCTGCCAGTATTCCACTGCAGTCGTGCTCGGGTTGGGTAGGCTGGTCAACGCCTCATAAGCAGCTTCCAGATGGCCGGCGGAATAATGAAGCACGGCTTCCGTGAGGGCAGTGCTTTCATTGCCGCGCCCCTGGCGGCGCAAATCCTTCAGGGCGCGCAGGGCGCGCTCGGTATCTCCCAGGCGTTGGGCCAGTCGGGCAATGATGGGCAGCAAATCCGGATCGCGCTGACGCGCATAGATCCGTTCCAGGTAATCCAGCCCGGTACGGGCATCGCCGATGTATTCGTAGGTATCGGCCATGCGCTGCCATAGCGCGGTATTGCCGTGTCCTCCGTCGGCTTCATGGCGATAGGCTTCGAGTAGCGCGTTGTAATCGAACAGGCCCGGGGCCAACCGCAACACGCCCTGCCAGGCCTGCGCGGAGTTTGTCTTGCGCGCCAGCCACAGCCAGGACTCCAGTGCCTCCCGCGGACGCTGCGTCCATTCGGATATTTGCGCCAGACGCTCGTGCCAGATCAGGCTGTCGGGCCGTTGCTGTGTGGCAGAGACGGCCACGCGCCAGGCATCCTTGAGGTTACGGTTGGCCAGAAACGCTTGCCAGGCGAGCGTATAGGCTTCGTCGTCAAACGTGCGCGGCAACGCAGCCGGATCCGCCTTCAGCTGCGCAGGCGCGTCGCCACTCAAGGCCGCAAGACGGAATTGCGGCATCGCCGCCAGCTTGATTTTTTCCAGCCAGCTGTAGCGCAGCAGAAGACGGGAAAAACGGTCGGCAGCCGCCGGATCGTTGGCCGCCAGCGCCAGACGGATCATGAAGATCAGGTATTCGCGCTGCTGTAAGAACTCGGTGCCACGCCGCTCACCCTCCGCGACCGCCTCTTTCAGACGCCCGCCCGCCTGGAGCGTGCGTACTCCGCGCAAAAGAAACTGCAGGCGCGCATCCGCACTCAGGGCACTGCCCTGGGCGAGGAAATACAGCTCGGCAGCCAACCGGTAACGACCCAGGCCCAGCAGGTAGTCCCCTTTCTTGGCGAGCGCCCTGCTGTCCAGGCCGGAATCGGTGCGGGCCAGCCGCTCGTAAAAACGCAGGGCGAGATCATCGTCGTGCAGTGCCACGGCCATATCGCCCAATTCCCCCAGTCGTTGCGGACTGTCACTCACCTTGGCCGTTGCCAGTTGGTTCAGCGCTTTCAGGATCGTCAACCGCGCACTGGGATCCGATTGCGGCAATTGCCTGATGCGGGTGAGTTGCAAGTCCAGGCGGGCGATTTCATAGTCCGTGCCGCGATCGCCCGGACGCACCGTGTCCAGCCAGGCTTCCGCCTTGTTGAACTGGCCGTTGCGGATGAGCTGGCGGATGAGGGTCAGGCGCAGCCCGGCATTGCCCGGGTCTGTCTTGAGTAGAACGATGATGTAGCGCTCCGCCAGCGCCTGATTGAGATCGGCATGGAGCAATTGCTCGGACAGGCGCTTGAACGGAAAGGCCGCCAGCAACGTCAACAAGACTGCAACGCCGAATCCTAGTACCCAGGCCGGATGGAACAGCCGCTGGCGGCCACCTTCAACTCCTGCAGATGACGTCAAATGCTGATAAATCATGGGCGGGGATTTTGAAGTAACTGATGCCACCTTGCTGGCGGACGGGCTTCAAAGGCATCCCGTCTGCCTTGAATTGACACCCGGGGGGGTGGTGGATCGCCCATTCCAGCGGCACATGGCCGCGTAAACCCAACCGCAAGATATCACCCCGCCATTGAGCCTGCACGATACGGCCGTTGGCGTCCCACAGATAGGGACTGTTATCCGCTTGCGTGGCGAACACGATTTCAGCCTCGTCGCCGGCCAGGTGAACGTAGCGGCCGTCCGGGCCGGGAGCTTCGCCTGCAACGTTTTTCGAACGATGCCAGTCGATCGCCGGCGCGTTGGCCGGCAGGCGAAGCGTACGCAACTGGTTGGCACCCCGGACGAGGTAACCACGGGATGTTCGGGCTATCCCCATATCCACGAAATCCAGCACCGAACGGATGTATTCCGACGCGAAGACCGGATGCAGGGGCTGAGTCAGCGCCCAGCCATATACTTTATGCAGCGCCTTGAGCGAAGCGGCCTTGCTGGCTGAATATGTGTGAAAGTAGATGTCGACAGGCTTGAGTCGGCGCGGGAATTCCGTCAATTGGAAGGTTTCGATCACCCGTTCAAAGCCATAAAACGGCCCGTTCCAGAGATTGGTATAGACATTCTCGTTCTGCATGGGAGCGTAAACCTGGATCGCCCCGCCTTTGTTCAAATAAAGCCCTTCTACTGCGGTCAGGCTGGGATTGCTGCGGGTGATGACGGTATAACCGTGGTTCATGTTGAGCAGGCCCAGGCTCTCCACATAACGCACCGCCTCCATGCTCGGCGTCGCGTCGCCGGACCAAAACAGGATGTTGGCCTGTTTCCCCGCTGGCAGCAGATTCTCATTGATGTAGCGGATCGAACCTACCACCTCTTTTTCCAGGCTGAAACGATAGCCGGGAATATCCAGATGGTAGCTCCCCCCGCCTTCTCCGCGCTCGCTCTTGTCCCAAACAAAGGGATGCGAATAAGTATGGCTGGCAGCCTCGATATAAGGCAGCGCATACATGCGGCGGGCAATCGCCTCCAGGGCTGCGGACTGTTTGGGATAGAGACCATCGGGCGCGATTTCCCCCTGGATCACCGACATGGTGGTCGGGAGTGCGTATTTCCTGAACACGTCCTGCAGCAGCACCTCGCTGGCGTAGGGGCTGCCGGGAAATTCGGCCCGGCTGGGAAATCCGTCACCGTCGATGTGCACCATCAGCACCCGACGACCCGCCGCTGTCGTCACATCAGGAACGGGCGCGGCGCCCTGCCGTAGCGCGGCAGCGAAAAAACGGACAGGGTCGATCACCCAGCGGTAACTCTGCTGCTGTCCCCCCACGGCAGGCAGCGTGATCATCACCTGCGGCAGCACGGCGTAAGCCCCCCAGGGTGTCAGGGCGGCGGCATCGTGAATCTGGTTTTTACCATCGCGGTAACGCAGCCAGGACTGGGCGCCATCGACCGACACCCGGCCTTCGCCTGATAGCATTTTCAGGGGCGCAATTTCAAATCCTGCCCGTGCGTCTTTCTCATCCAGAAGCAGGGCGTCCACGCCCTTTTCGGGTTCGCTCGTTTTTACCCCCCAACCTGACCGCCCCGTCACGGGCTGCATATCCGGTCCCAGGAAAACCACGGGCGTGCCGCTTTCGCGCTGTCGATCCAGCCAGCTCAGCCATTCCTGGCCGAGCTGGCCATTGCCTGTCCTCCAGACCACCACACCGGCGTAGTTCGCAACCTGCTCGAAATCCGGCGTGTCACGTATCTCCCGGTATTCCGTGGCATAGCCCAGATAGTGCAACGGCATGGCTCCAAAACGCACCGCGCCGCTCAATGACACATTCGCCCGCCGGCCTTCATCGTACAAAACCAGCACATGGCGCCGCACCGGCTCGATACGCCCCAGGCCCACGCTGGTCAAGTCGCCGCTGGTGACATAGGGCTCGACCCCTTGCTCCAGGATCTGCCTGGCATATTGCCGCGCCTGCTCCGGCTTACCCGGTGGGGCATAATCGATGGCATACGCCTGCAGACCCAATGCGTCTCGCGCTTTGGTCAGTTGTGCGAGCAGCCAGGCGCGGTCGGCCTCCTTGACGTCAACATAGCGTTTTTGGGCCTGGTCCCAGCCCCCGAACAGGGATTCCGCCGCCACGGCGAATGCCTCGCCCCTCACCTGCGGCAGTATTTCAAATCCCCGGTTGAGAATCAGCCGGGCTTCGGGATAGCGCTGCTTGACGGCTTTGATCAGACTGACCAGGCCAGCCTCCTGGCGTGCGCGCGCCTCCGGCGTCTTCGCCGCCAGTTGATAGGAGTCCAGAGTGTCGAGAAAGAAGCCTTGATAACCGCGCTGCCAGAGCGGCGCGATCACTTCATCCAGAAAGAATTGCTGCCAGGCCGGCTGGGTCTGGTCCAGCACCTTTGAACCCCAGACCCTGTTTTCCGCCATCAGCCAGGCAGGTTGAATACGCGTGCTGTAACCCTGACCGGGATGCACCTCGCCTACGCTGACATAGGCCAGCACCTGCGCGGGTTTGAGTTTCGCGGGATCAAGCGAACTGGCAGGATCCAGCACCACGATATCGAATGCCTTCAATTCGGCGATCGGCGGCTGTGATCCATAATACAAGGCCAGCGTGGGAGCAGCCCGAACAGGAGCGACGAACAGGTAAAACCAGAACGGAAATACGACTAGCAATGCCGGCTTTATACGGGCCATCTGTCACCCTGCTTGAAGAGTACGAAACCGGCAATAGGGAAACACCGAACAAGTCCTTCCGCAAGCTCAGGGCGAAAGATAAATTGTTGATTCCGTTCGGGTGAGCTTGTTGAATCATGTGCGGAATCAACGTGTTCAGTGTTTCCGTAGAAACTGCCAGAGGGTTCCCCCGACAATAAGGGAGAGGATTGAGTCCTCCTCGCTTTCAGCACCATCTCTATCGGCTACAATCCGCGCTCAGTTTAAGGAAGATGCATGAAATCACTCACGCCCGCCCAGCGGCAATATCTCAAGGGCCTGGCACACAGCCGCCAGCCAGTCGTCATGATCGGCAACCAGGGGCTGACCGCTGCCGTGCTGAAGGAAATCGAGCGCGGGCTCGACGCGCACGAACTGATCAAGATCAGGACCGCCAGCGACGAACCGGAAACGCGCCGGGTCTGGCTGGAGGAAATCTGCGCGTCCACCGGCGCAGCGCCGGTGCAGCAGATCGGCAAGATTTTGGTGATTTATCGCGCTGCCCGCAAGCCTGTGATCGTCCTGCCGGGCTGAAGGAGGCCTGGCAGAGTTTATCGCGCCAGCCCCGAGCGCCAGACCAGCAACAGCCCCAGCGCGCTCTGAATGAGATAAAGGATGCTCGACACCCCATGCCAGCGGGCAAAACGGTCGGCAAATATGCTTTGCATCACGGCATGCGGCATGGCCTGATCCTTCAGGTTCTGCATGATGGGCTGGATTCCGAAGTGGCCCGCCAGCGTAAGTGCCAGCATCAGCGCCACCGCCCAGAAGAACACGGTTTTCAGCGCCGCCGCGCCGTCGCGGGCGAAGCGGTAGACCAGCAGGTAGGTCGCGGCGGCGATGCCGATCCACGCCATCACCCCGAACAGCCTGCCGGCCAGCATCCCCGCCAGTTGCTTGTCGCCCAGATTGGCGAACAGGACCGGCGCGGCCACGTAGCCGATCGCCCACATGCCGCCGATCCACAGCACCAGGAGTCCGCCGGCAAGACCGTCCCAGAAACGTCTCATCTTACTTGTACAGCACATCCAGCACTTCGTACTGGCGCACGCCGCCCGGCGCCTGGACATCGACGCTGTCGCCGGCATGTTTGCCGATCAGCGCACGTGCGATCGGCGACGACACGGAAATCTTGCCCTGCTTGATGTCGGCCTCGTCGTCACCGACGATCTGATACACCACCGTATCGCCCGATTCGACGTCCTCCAGTTCCACCGTGGCGCCGAACACGATGCGGCCGTCCGCATCCAGCGTGGTGGGGTCGATGATCTGCGCATTGGCCAGCTTGCCTTCGAGGTCGGCGATGCGGCCTTCGATGAAACCCTGCTTTTCCTTGGCGGCATCGTATTCGGCATTTTCCGACAGGTCGCCCTGCGCGCGCGCCTCGGCGATCGCCTGGATCACCGCGGGACGTTCGACGCTTTTCAGATGCTGCAACTCGGCGCGCAGTTTCTCGGCGCCGACTACGGTGAGGGGAAATTTGCTCACAACTCTGCCTTTTCGGATCAGTGCAGCCGCTGATGCAGCGATTGCAGGGAATACACGTTCAGTTCTTTGCCGTGCTGCATGCCCATGCAGGCAGCGCGCGCGCCGGCCAGCGTGGTGAAGTACACGACCCGGCGCGCCAGCGCTTCGGCACGGATCGCGTAGGAATCCTTCACTGCTTTCTTGTCTTCGACGACATTGACGATGAAGTCGATGTCGCCGTTCTTGATCATGTCGACGATGTGGGGACGGCCTTCCTTGACCTTGTTGACGATCGCCACCGGGATGCCTCCCGATTCGATCGCCTGCGCGGTACCGCGCGTCGCCACCAGATTGAAGCCGAGGTCGTGCAGCATCTGCGCCACCTCGACGATGGCCTCACGATCGCCTGAACGGACGCTGACAAACGCCCGACCGCCCGGCTTGGGCAATTCGGAACTGGAGGCCAGCTGCGACTTGACGAAAGCCTCGCCGAAATTGTCGCCCACACCCATCACCTCGCCTGTCGATTTCATCTCGGGGCCCAGGATGGTATCGACGCCGGGGAACTTGCGGAACGGGAACACGGCTTCCTTCACCGAGAAATACGGCGGGATGATTTCCTTCTCGAAGGCCTGCGACTTCAGCGAAATGCCGGCCATCGCGCGCGCGGCGATCTTGGCCAGCGGCGCGCCGATCGCCTTCGACACGTAGGGCACGGTGCGCGATGCACGCGGGTTCACCTCGAGCACGTAGACGGTGTCGCCCTGGATCGCGAACTGCACGTTCATCAGGCCGACGACCTTGAGCGCCTTGGCCATCGCCACCGTCTGCCGGCGTAGCTCGTCCTGCAGTGGCTGCGACAGGCTGTACGGCGGCAGCGAGCACGCCGAATCACCCGAATGCACGCCGGCCTGCTCGATGTGCTGCATGATGCCGCCGATCACCACCTGTTCGCCGTCGGACAGCGCATCGACGTCGACCTCGATGGCGTCGTTGAGGAAACGGTCGAGCAGCACCGGCGACTTGTTGGACACTTTCACCGCCTCGGTCATGTAGCGCACGAGGTCGGCCTCCTCGCGCACGATCTCCATCGCGCGACCGCCAAGCACGTAGGACGGGCGAACCACCAGCGGATAACCGATTTCACCGGCCATGCGCAGCGCGCTCTCTGGCGTCCGCGCGGTACGGTTGGGAGGCTGTTTGAGACCGAGGTCGTGCAGCATCTGCTGGAAACGCTCGCGGTCCTCGGCGGCATCGATCATGTCGGGACTGGTGCCGATGATGGGCACGCCGTTGCGTTCGAGGTCGCGCGCCAGCTTCAGTGGGGTCTGGCCGCCATACTGCACGATCACGCCGAAGGGCTTCTCGATGCGCACGATCTCCAGCACGTCCTCCAGCGTCAGCGGCTCGAAGTACAGGCGGTCGGAGGTGTCGTAGTCGGTCGATACGGTCTCCGGGTTGCAGTTGACCATGATGGTCTCGAAGCCGTTCTCGCGCAGCGCCAGCGCGGCGTGCACGCAGCAGTAGTCGAACTCGATACCCTGCCCGATGCGGTTCGGCCCGCCGCCCAGCACCATGATCTTCCTGGCGTCGGTCGGATGTGCCTCGCACTCTTCCTCGTAGGTCGAGTACATGTAGGCAGTCTGCGTGGCGAACTCGGCCGCGCAGGTGTCGACGCGCTTGTAGACGGGATGCAGCGCCAGTTCGTTGCGGCGCGCACGCACCGCGTGCTGGTCGGTGTCGAGCAGCCTGGCGATCCGGCGATCGGAAAAGCCGGCGCGCTTCAATTCGCGCAGATCGTCGCGACCCAGGTCCTTGAGGGCACGACCGGCCAGCGAGTGCTCCAGTTCGATCAGCCCCTGGATCTGGTCGAGGAACCACGGGTCGATCTTCGACACCGCATGGATTTCCTCCAGACTCATGCCGACGCGGAACGCATCGCCCACGTACCAGATGCGCTCGGGGCCGGGCGACATCAGTTCGGCTTCGATCTCCTCGCGATCGGTCGTCTTGGGATCGAAGCCGTCGGCGCCCACCTCCAGTCCGCGCAAGGCCTTCTGCAGCGACTCCTGGAAGCTGCGGCCCATCGCCATCACCTCGCCCACCGACTTCATCTGCGTGGTCAGGCGATCGTCCGCCTGCGGGAATTTCTCGAACGCGAAGCGCGGGATCTTG
>JAJZRT010000099.1 GCA_021802595.1 Pseudomonadota bacterium | reverse complement strand
GACAATCCCGAAGATCTGAAGATCGTGCTGGAGGCGGCGCTGCTGGCGGCGATCGAGCCGCTGACGCTGGCCGATCTCAAGCGCATGTTCGAACCGGCGCCGTCGAACGACGTGCTGCGACAGACCCTGGAGGAATTGCGCGGCGCATGGCACGGCCGCGGCGTCGAGCTGATCCAGGTGGCGGACGGCTGGCGCTTCCAGACGCGCGCCGAGATGCAGCCCTGGCTGTCGCGGCTGAAGGACGAGAAACCGCCGCGCTATTCGCGCGCGGTGCTGGAGACGCTCGCGATCATCGCCTACCGCCAGCCGGTGACGCGCGGCGACATCGAGGACATCCGCGGCGTGTCGGTCAATCCGAACATCGTCAAGACGCTGGAGGAGCGCGGCTGGATCGAGGCGATCGGCCACCGCGACGTGCCCGGGCGCCCGGCGCTGTTCGGTACCACCACGCATTTTCTCAGCGACCTCGGGCTGCGCAGCCTGTCCGAGCTGCCGCCGCTTGAAGAGCTCGGCAATCTCGTCACCCCGGACGAAACGGCACTGATTCCTGAATTGCGCGAGGAAATGGCGGACAATGGCGCCCCGCAGACGTTCGGCGCGGTCATCGAGACCGCCCGCGTCGCTTCCGTCACCGAGATATCCTGAACATGGCCCGTCCCGCATCGCCCATCCGCCGTTCGCCCGCTGCCCCCATGGGGCGTGCTGCGAGCCGCCTGCAACAGGCGCTCGCCCCCGAAGCACCCAGCGAGCGCCTGCAGAAGGCGCTGGCGACGGCCGGCCTCGGCTCGCGCCGCGAGATGGAGGAATGGATCGCCGAAGGCCGGGTGCAGGTCAACGGCGAGACCGCCACGCTCGGCAGCAAGGTCGGCCCGCGCGACATCGTCAAGGTCAGCGGCCGCCGCGTCTACCTGCGTTTCGAGGACACGCGGCGCACCCGCATCCTGATCTACCACAAGTCGGAGGGCGAGATCGTCAGCCGCGACGATCCCAAGGGACGCGCCACCGTGTTCGACGCGCTGCCCAAGCTGCGCGGCGCGAAGTGGATCTCGATCGGCCGTCTCGACTACAACACCGACGGCCTGATGATCTTCACCACCTCGGGCGAACTGGCCAACAAGCTGATGCACCCTCGCTTCGAGGTCGAGCGCGAGTATGCCGTGCGCATCCTCGGCGAACTGACCGACGAGCAGATCCAGCAGCTGCTCGACGGCGTCGAGCTGGACGATGGCCCGGCGCAGCTGCAGAGCTGTTTCCGCGCAGGCGGCGAAGGGGCCAACCGCTGGTATCGTGTCGTCATCAAGGAAGGCCGCAAGCGCGAAGTGCGCCGCATCTTCGAGCACCTGGGCTTCACCGTGTCGCGGCTCACCCGGATTCGTTTCGGCCCGATCGCGCTGCCGCCGCAGCTCAAGCGCGGGCAGAAGACGGAACTCGACGACGACCTGGTCGCGCGCGTGATGGAATGGGCCGGGATGACACCGAGCCCGCGTCGCCAGACGCGCGGGGTGCCGGACAAGCACACCCGCAAGCCGCGCATCCGCTAGCCGTATTTCCGTCTGGCCGGACGGGGATCCCCCGTCCGGATCTGTCTTACTTCTCCGTCAGTTTCTTGATGACGCCGGCCGCCCACTCGCGGCCGCCGAGACCGAACGCCAGCGCGAACGCCAGGCCGATGGCGCCGAAGCCGATCTGGAAGGCGGCGGTGAGGAGCTCGGTGCCGATCGCCAGCTGTTCGAGCGCCACGAACACCACGAAGATGATCACCGCGTATTCCGACAGCGTGCTGATCGTCAGCGCGCCCTGTACGCCGACGTTGTTGAGGTAGGCGAACACCATGCGGTTGATGAAGCGCGCCACCAGCACGCCGAACACCAGCACCAGGATGGCGACGATGATGTTGGGGATGTAGAGCACGATCTTGTTGAACAGGTCGGCCACCATGTGCAGGCCGAGGCTGTTGGCGACGGTGACGACGACGATCAGGATGACGACCCAGTACGCCAGCTTGGCCAGCAGGCGCGACAGGGTGATGTCGAGATTGCCGTGCTTGAGGAAGGCTTCGATGCCGGTCTTCTCGGCCAGGCTGTCGAAATGCAGCACGTCGAGCAGCTTGGTGACACCGGTGCGCACGAGATTGGCGAGCAGCCAGCCGATGAACAGCAGCAGCAGCGCCGCCAGCAACTGCGGGACATACGCAGCCAGCTGCGTCCAGAAGGACGTCAGGGACGCGACGAACACATCGAGTTGTTGCTGCATGACACACTCCTTCATGACTGCGGAAATGGCGCATTATAACGAACGCTCCACGACGGTCTTTCGCGCTGCACGACGCGGCGGCGGCGCAGGTGAACCCTGTCCTGTCCGCGATTTTATGCATACACTGTGAAAAACCAAGCGGAGTCCCCGGCCCATGTTCTCCCAACCCGATCGTGCCGTCTTTCTGCCGCTCGCGCAGATGCCCGCGCTGGTGTCGGGGCTCATGGCGCTCGGTTATCAATGCCTGGGCCCGGCGCAGGAGAATGGCGCCATCGTCCTGCGCGTGCTGGAATCGCCCGAAGACCTGCCGCGCGGCCTGCAGGCTGAACAGGCGCCCGGCCGCTACCGGCTGGCGCCCGATCCGCACAAGCGCTATTTCGCCTGGGCCAACGGGCCGCAGGCGCTCAAGCCGCTGACCTTTGCACCCCGGGAATCGCTGTGGCGCGTCGAACGCGACGAGGCGGGCAGCTTGCAGTTCGCGGCCGTGCAGCCGGATGTCGTCAGGCAGGCCCTCATCGGCGTGCGCGCCTGCGACCTGGCGGGGCTGGCGCTGCAGGATGCGCATTTCCTGCGCCAGGGCCGGCGCGATCCGCAGTACGCGCAACGACGCGAATCGCTGTTCCTGGTCGCGGTGCAATGCGCCGAGCCGGCGGCAACGTGTTTTTGCGCCTCGACCGGCGACGGCCCGACCCCGACGGCCGGCTACGATATCGCGCTGGCGGAACTGGCGGACGGCTTCATTGCGGTGGCGGGCAGCGACGCGGGCCAGGCGGTGCTCGATGGGCTGAAGCTCGTGCCGGGCACGGTGCAACAGATCGAGGCGGCCCGCCGGCAGGGGCAGGCTGCCGCGGCCGCCCAGACACGCAGCCTGCCTGCCGGGAATCTGCGCGACCGCCTGATGAGTCGACTGGAACACCCGCGCTGGGACGACGTGGCAGCCCGCTGTCTTGCCTGCGGCAACTGTACTGCGGTGTGCCCCACCTGCTTCTGCCACGCCGAGGTCGACGTCCCCGCACTCGACGGCGGAACCAGCCGGCACGAACGGATCTGGGATTCGTGCTTCGGCGAGGCGCACGGCCATCTGCACGGCTTCAACGTGCGGCCGGACATCCGCAGCCGCTATCGCCAGTGGCTGACCCACAAGCTCGCCACCTGGCACGACCAGTTCGGCCGCAGCGGGTGCACCGGCTGCGGCCGCTGCATCGCGTGGTGCCCGGCCGGCATCGACCTGACCGAGGAGGTCGCCGCGCTGACTGCCGGCGGACTGTCATGAGCACGCCTCACCGCCTCGACGCCGGACCGCCGCACGCCGCCACCGTGGTGGTGCGCACCCAGGAGTCGCCCACCATCTTCAGCCTGCAGCTGCGCCTCGACGACGCGGCGGCGCAGGCGGCCTACCGCTTCGCGCCGGGGCAGTTCAACATGCTGTATCTCTATGGCGTCGGTGAGGTGCCGATTTCCATCATGTCGGACCCGGAAGAGCGCGATGTCATCGGCCACGCCATCCGTGCGCAGGGCCGTGTCACCCAGGGGCTCGCCAAACTCCAACCAGGCGACAAGGTGGGGCTGCGCGGCCCGTTCGGGCGCGGCTGGCCGCTGCAGGAAGTGAGCGGATGCGACGTCGTGCTGGTGACCGGCGGCCTCGGCTGTGCGCCGGTGGTATCGGTCATCCACTACGTGCTGCGGCGGCGCGAACGCTTCGGCAGGCTGGTCATCATCCAGGGCGTGCGGCACGCCGAGGACCTGATCTGGCACGCGCAGTACGAACGCTGGGCGAAGATGCCGGACACCCAGGTGCTGGTGGCGGCGAGCGAGGGGGCAGCGTTCTGGCCCTGGCATGTCGGCCGGGTGACGGAACTGTTCGGGCTGGCCCGTTTCGATCCGGCGTGCGCCGTGGCGATGATGTGCGGGCCGGAGGGCATGATGCGCACCACGGCGGACAGCCTGCTGGCGCGCGGTCTGCCTGAATCGCGCCTGTTCCTCAGCCTGGAGCGCAACATGCAGTGTGCGGTCGGCCGTTGCGGCCACTGCCAGCTGGGCGGCGCCTTCGTCTGCCGCGACGGCCCCGTGTTCAACTGGGCCGAGGTCAAGCCCCTGCTCGCACACAAGGGATACTGATGAACACGCCAGCAGTTCAATCGCCCAGGCCGCGCATCGCGGTGCACAAGTTCAGCTCCTGCGACGGCTGCCAGCTGGCCTTCCTCAATCTCGGCGAGGATCTGCTCACGCTCGCCGGGCGCGTCGACCTGGTGCACTTCGCCGAAGCCGGGCCGCTCGATCCGGATACCGCGGTGGACGTCGCCTTCGTCGAGGGCAGCGTGTCGACGCCGGACGATATCGAGCGCATCCGGCATATTCGCGCCCACAGCCGGATGCTGATCGCCATCGGCGCCTGCGCCACCTCGGGCGGCATCCAGGGCCTGCGCAACCAGGCCAACGGCGCGGAATGGGTGGCGCAGATCTACAGCCACCCCGAGGCGATCGCCAGCCTGGAACATTCGATGCCGATTTCCAGCCACGTGAAGGTGGACTTCGAGCTGTGGGGCTGCCCGGTCAGCGGGCCGCAGATGCTGGCGGTGGTCAATGCACTCTTGCTCGGCGTGGCGCCGCGCGACAATGCCGACAAGGTATGCACCGAATGCAAGCGCCAGGGCTACTCCTGCGTGATGGTGAGCCGCGGCATCGCCTGCATGGGGCCGGTGACGCGTGCGGGCTGCAATGCCTTGTGTCCCAGTCTCGGTCGTGACTGCTACGGCTGCTACGGGCCGGCGGAAAACGCCAACACCGATGCGCTGACGGCGCAGTTCGGCCATCTGGGCCTGACGCCCGGGGCCATCGTGCGGCGCTTCCAGTCGATCAACAGCCAGGCGCCGGTGTTTCTCGCGGCGGCGGACAAGGCAAGGACGGATTCCGATGCCTGAACAGCAGCGCAGCGTGGCAATCCACGTCCCGGTGCTCGCCCGGGTGGAAGGCGAGGGCGCGCTCGACCTGCGCATCGAGGACGGCGACATCAAGGCATTGCGCCTGCGCATCTTCGAGCCGCCGCGTTTCTTCGAGAAATTCCTGGAAGGGCGCAGCTACACCGAGATTCCCGACATGGTGGCGCGCATCTGCGGCATCTGTCCGGTGGCGTATCAGGTCACCGCGGCGCAGGCGCTGGAACAGCTGTTCGGCGTCGAGCTCGACCCGTGGGCGCGCGCCATGCGCCGGGTGTTCTACTGCGGCGAATGGATCCAGAGCCACAGCCTGCACATCCACCTGCTGGCCGCGCCGGATTTTTTCGGTTGCGACAACGCCATCGAGCTGGCGCGCATCGCGCCGGAGGAGGTTCGCCGCGGGCTGCGGATCCAGGGCCTGGGGAACGAGCTGATGGACCTGTTCGGGGCGCGCTCGGTGCATCCGGTGGGGGTGCGCGTCGGCGGCTTCCACGGCGCCCCTGCGCTGGCACGCATCCGCGAGATGCGGGACAGGCTGCGCGCCGCGCTGCCCGAAGCCGAGGCGCTGGTCCGCTGGGCCGCCCGCATCCGGATGCCGCAGGATGAGCAGGCCTTCGTATCGGTCGCCATGCGATCCCCGAATGGCTACGCCATCGAAGCCGGCGACATCGCCGCCAGCGATGGCCTGCTGATCGGTGCCGACGCCTTCGACGGCCACTTTGCCGAGCGGCACGAGCCGCATTCCACTGCGCTGTTCAGCCACTATCGGGGCCAGCCCTATCTGGTCGGCCCGCTGGCGCGCCTCAACCTCAACCACGACCGCCTGCCCGAAGACATCGCACGGCTGCTGGCCGAGAGCGGCCTCGTGCTGCCCAGCCGCAATTTGTTCCACAGCCTCTTGGCGCGCGCGGTGGAAATCCTGCTTGCCCTGCATGAGGCGCTGCGCCTGCTCGACGATTACCGCGTGCCGGATTCACTGTGGGTGCCCGTCACGCCGCGCGCCGGCGTGGCGGTCGGCTGTACCGAAGCCCCGCGCGGCCTGCTGTGGCATCGTTACGAAATGGACGAGGCCGGCCGCGTGGTCAACGCGCGCATCGTGCCGCCGACCAGCCAGAACCAGGCGCGCATCGAGGAAGACCTGCGGCTCTCGCTGCTCAATTTCGGCCTCGACAAGCCGGACGACGCGCTGCGTCTTCACTGCGAGAAGGTCATCCGCAACTACGATCCCTGCATTTCCTGCGCCACGCATTTCCTGCGCCTGAATGCCGAGCGTGCATGAGCAGGGTGCGCATTCTCGGCATCGGTTCGCCGTCGGGCGACGACCAGGCCGGCTGGCTGACCGTCGACGCCCTCGCGGCCTGCGGTGTACCTGCAGATCGTGACGTCGCCCTAGAAAAACTGGATCGGCCTGGCGCCCGCCTGATTGCCCTGCTGGAGAACGCTGGCTGGGTCGTCCTCGTCGATGCCATGCAAAGCGGCGGCCAGCCAGGCCGGATTAAGCGTTTTGACCGGAACGGCTGGCAGGATTGCGCGCATGGCCTCTCCAGCCATGGCTTGGGCGTGATCGAGGCGCTTTCGCTGGCGCGCGCACTTGGCACGCTGCCGCCGCGACTCGATCTATATGGAATCGAGATTGCGGCGGCTGGCCCCGGCGATCGCATCAGCGTCGAGGTACATGCTGCCGCCAAGAAACTCGCCCGGCACATCGCTGCCGACCTGGCCGCATCGATTCCACACTGGCCGTGAGCAGGCCATACGCCCGAATGCCGGGGCGAATCGCCATGCGATTTTCATGGCTGCACCCTTGAATTCTCGTGTTTTTTTCAGTGGCCGGCGCTGGATTCGCCCCCTATACTTGCGTCGGTGTCGGTTACGCCTGCGGGGTGGCAATGCCCAGGGCAGCTCAATCTTCAAGGTCAACTATCGCGTGCTAAATCGTAACTTCCTGCGGGTCTGGCTGCTGTGGCTGCTGTGGCTGCTGTCGTTTGCTTCGGCATGGGCTACCCAGGGCGGGACCCCGGTCCGGATCGGCGTGTTCGACAATCCACCGATCGTCACCGCTGCGCCGGGCAAGCCGCCCGAGGGAATCGCGATCGACATGATCCGATGGGCGGCCGAACGCGAAGGCTGGAAGGTCACCTACGTTGCCGATTCCTTCGATAACCTCCTTTCCCGCCTGGACAGGGGCGATATCGATCTGCTCGCGGTCATCGGCTACAGCGACGAACGCGCGAAGCGTTTCCAGTTCAGCAAGGAGAGCCTGATCAGCAACTGGGGGATGGTGTTCAGGCGTGAGGGCGCGCATATCGATTCGCTGCCCGACCTCAAGGGCAAGCGGGTCGCGCTGATGCGCGGCGGCACCCACACCCAGGCGCTGATCAAATTATCGGAACAGTTCGACGCGCCGTTCACGCCGGTTTATGTGGACAACTTTCCCCAAGTGCTGGACGCGATTACTGAAGGCCGTGCCGATGCCGGCGCGGTGAACAGGGTTTTTGCCGCCGTGCATGCCCACCAGGCCGGCGTGGTTGCGACGGGCATCGTGTTCAACCCCGTTTTCGTCCACTATGCGGCGCCGAAGCATGCCAACCCGGCGTTGCTGCAGGCGCTCGACCGACATCTGGCCGCGCTCAAGGCGGACCCCGGGTCGGCGTACTACGAATCGCTGCGACGCTGGCTCGAGGCGTCCCACGCGGGCCGCAATCCCGAGTGGCTGCCGTGGGCCGCGGCCGCAGTCTTGAGCCTGTTCTTTCTGGCGCTGGCGATCGCAGGCTTTCTGCGCTATCAGGTCCAGCGGCAAACCGGCGAATTGCAGCGGCGCGCCGATTTGTTGCAGTATGAAATCCGGCAGCGTGAACAAGCCCAGCAACACCTGAATCAACTGGCCTACTTTGACGGGCTGACCCGACTGCCGAATCGCGAAGGTTTCCGCACCGCACTCGAGCAGGCGCTGTCTGCCCTGCAAGGCACGGACGAGCGTCTGGCCCTGTTGTTCATCGACATCGACCGCTTGAAAAACATCAACGATGGCCTGGGGCACGGGGCCGGCGACCTGCTGTTGCAGCAGGTCGCCCTGCGCCTGCAATCCGTCATGCGCGCGCACGACCACCTGAGCCGCTTCGGCGGGGATGAATTCGTGGTCATCGTGTCCGAGATCGACAAAACATCGGATGCCGAACTGGTGGCCACCCGCCTGCTGAACAGCCTGGCCCTGCCGATCGATATCGGCTCCACCCAGATATACAGCAGCGCCAGCATCGGCATTGCGCTGTATCCGGACGATGCGACGTCGGTGGAAGCGCTGCTCAAGCATGCCGACACGGCCATGTACCAGGCCAAGGAGCAGGGCGGCAACCGCTTCCTGTTCTACCATGCGCAGCAGACGGCGCGCGTGGTCGAGCGATTGACCCTCGATACCCGTCTGCGCCAGGCGCTGGAGCGCGATGAGCTGCTCTTGCATTACCAGCCGATCGTGGAAATGCGCAGCGGGCGCATGGTCGGGGTCGAGGCGCTGCTGCGCTGGGATGACCCGGAGCAGGGGCTGGTGCTGCCCGGCGCGTTCATTTCCGCGGCCGAAGACACCGGCCTGATCGTCCAGCTCGGCGAATGGGTACTGGAGGCGGGCTGTGCCCAGATGCGGGCGTGGCAAAAAGAGGGCAAGGGCGGCGAGTTGACGCTGGCCGTGAACGTCTCGACCCGGCAGTTCGAGGGCGGACGGCTGGTGAAATCGGTCGAGCAGGCGCTTGCGCGGACCGGCCTGGCAGCGGAATTTCTCGAGCTCGAGATTACCGAAAACGTGATGCTGATCATGAACGACGAGGTGCGCAGCAGCCTCGACAGCCTGCGCCGCATGGGCGTGCGGCTCTCGCTCGACGATTTCGGCACCGGCTATTCCAGCCTGAGTTATCTCAAGCAGCTGCCGTTTCACGCACTCAAGATCGACCAGTCATTCGTCCGCAGAATCCCGGGGCAGCCAGGCGACACCCAGATCGTCACGACGATTCTTGCGCTGGCGAAAGGTCTGGACATGCAGGTCATCGCCGAAGGCATCGAAACGCGCGAACAGTATGACTTTTTGCGTGACCACGGCTGCGAGTTCGGCCAGGGCTATCTGATGGACCGGCCGCAGCCCGCGGACAGGCTGGCCGATCTTCTGGGGCAGCCAGCCTGTCCGCGCACCGCCTGACTACGCGCCGGCGAGGTCCTCGCGGCGCAGCATGAAGACGAACTGGTCGCCACTTTCGGTATCGAGCC
>JAJZRT010000098.1 GCA_021802595.1 Pseudomonadota bacterium | reverse complement strand
GGATTGTCAGCAAGCAGCGCGGATTATCCTGGTCGGCAGGCAAGCTGGCCCGCGGAAGCGATCCCTGCCGCTCAGGCCCGGCGACCGCCCGGGCGGGTGCGCGGGCTTGCCGGGCGCAGGGGCGTATCGAGAGGCGGGGTGCCGCCCATGATGTCGGACAGGTGGTAGCGGTCCAGCGTCGCCAGGAAGTTCTGGCGCGCCTCGGCGAGCACGGATTTCAGCGCGCATGCGGGCAGCATCGGACACGCCTGGTGGGCCGTGCTGAAGCATTCCGCGATGTCCATGTTGTCCTCGGTGTCACGCACCAGCGCACCAATGTTGACCCTGTCGGGCGGATGGGCGAGCCGCATTCCGCCGCCCTTGCCGCGCACGGTCACGATGTAGCCGCATTGCGCCAGCCGATGGACCACTTTCATCAGGTGGGTGGCGGGAATGCCGTGGGCGCGAGCGATGTCGGCAATGGTCGTCAGACCGTCCGGATGGCAGGCCAGATGGATTGCCACACGCAAGGCGTAATCCGTGAACTTGGTCAGGCGCATGGCAACTCCTCTGTCTGCGTCATGCCATGGAGCGTGGTGCGCGGGAAAGCCCGCGTCTGGTTCCCGATGGCATCCGGGCGGAGGTCGGACTCAGGCGCACCCGGCCGCGACAAACAAGAGTCCGACAAGCTCGTACATGAGCGGATCCGGGAACAAGGAGACAGGTTTACTTGGTGAAACCGCAGAAGACGTCGCGCATCATGCCGAGCAGCTTCAAGGTACGGGTGTCGCCCACGCGATAGAACACGCGGTTCGCGTCCTTGCGCGTGCGCAGCACGCCCTTGTCGCGCAGGATGGCAAGGTGCTGGGAGATGTTGCTTTGCGAAGTCCCGACATGGTCGACGATGTCCTGGACGCTGACTTCCTTGTCGCCGAGCACACAGAGAATTTTCAGGCGCAGAGGATGCGACATGGCCTTCATCGCACGCGAGGCCTGCTCGATGTGCTCGTCCTTGTCCATCAGGTCCACTTCGTCCCAGTCGGCTGCCATATTCATTCCTCGATCCTTCGGGTCGCGAGGCGGTCTGTCGTATCGCCAGATACCGCCGTGCTACTTTCTCATCCTGCTTTGCAGATTGCGTATAGATTAGCAATCACGCATATATTAAAATATTTCCACGAAAACGAGTCAGGTTATACAAACTTTTTCATGAAAACCGTGCCGGTTCTCCTCATCATTCTCGACGGGTTCGGTTGCCGCGCGGAGCGCGCGGACAACGCGATCGCCCAGGCCGACAAGCCCAATTGGGACCGGTTGTGGAAGCATCATCCCCATACCCTCATCCATGCATCGGAATCCGAGGTGGGGCTGCCCAAGGGACAAATGGGCAACTCCGAGGTGGGGCATCTGAACATCGGCGCGGGGCGGGTGGTGTACCAGGAATTCACCCGCATCGACCGCGCCATCGAGTCCGGTTATTTCTACACCAACCCCGCGCTGCTGAATGCGGTTCACCTGGCGCGCGACAACCAGAAGACCCTGCACGTGCTCGGCCTGCTGTCGGACGGCGGGGTACACAGCCACGAGGCGCATTTCCACGCGCTGCTCGAACTGGCGCGCCGCGAAGGCCTGCACAAGGTGTGCCTGCACGTGTTCCTCGATGGCCGCGACACGCCGCCGAAGAGCGCCGAAATCTATTTGCGTCGCCTTTCCGAGAAGATCGGCCAGACCGGCGTCGGACACATCGCGTCGATGATCGGCCGCTATTACGCGATGGACCGTGACCGCCGCTGGCAGCGCGTCAAGTCGGCCTACGACCTCCTGACCCAAGGGCGAGCCGAGTTCATGGCGGAGAATCCGCTGGCCGGGCTGGAAGCGGCTTATGCGCGTGGCGAGACGGACGAATTCGTCAAGGCCACGGCGATCCTGCCGCCCGACGGCAAGCCGGTCAAAATGGAAGACGGCGATTCGGTCATTTTTCTCAACTTCCGTTCCGATCGCGCGCGCCAGCTGTCGCGGCCGTTCATCGAATCCGACTTCGGCGAATTCGAACGCGAGGTGACCCCGCGTCTGGCCACCTACTGCACGCTGACCGGTTACAGCGACGACTTCCAGGTATCGGTCGCGTTTCCGCCCGAGCGCATCAAGAATGGTCTCGGCGAATACGTCGCAAACCTGGGGTTGCGCCAGCTGCGCATCGCCGAAACCGAAAAGTACCCGCACGTCACCTTCTTCTTCAACGGCGGCGAGGAAATCTCCTTTCCCGGCGAGGATCGCGTGCTGGTGCCGTCCCCCGACGTGGCGACCTATGACCTCAAGCCCGAAATGAGCGCATTCGAGGTGACCGACAAGCTGGTCGCGGCGATCGAAAGCAAGCAGTATGACCTGATCGTATGCAATTACGCCAATCCGGACATGGTGGGCCATACCGGTGACCTGCAGGCGGCGATCAAGGCGATCCAGACCGTCGACACCTGTCTGGGACGGGTGGTGGAAGCCCAGCTGGCACGCGGCGGCGAGGTGCTGGTCACCGCCGACCATGGCAACGCCGAATTGATGCGCGATGCCGCAACCGGCCAGCCGCACACCGCGCACACCATGAACCTGGTGCCGCTGATCTACGTCGGCCGGCGACACGCCACCCTGGCGGACACCGGCGCGCTCGAGGACATCAGCCCGACCCTGCTGAAAATGATGGGGCTGGCGCAACCTCCCGAAATGACCGGCGAAGCCCTGGTGCAGTTTGAGTAAGTCTGCCCGCTTCGGGTAAGCTCGACAGGGTGAATCTCAAACGTCTATTCGTTCTGCTCGCGCTGTGCGGCCCGCTGTCCGTCAACGCAAACCAGGCCGCCCGCAAGCAATCCGAGCTCGACGCCCTCAAACAGCGCCTGCAGGCCCTGCAGCAGGATTTCCGTGCCACGCAGTCGCATCAGCAGGAAGCGGCCGACGAATTGCGCCAGTCCGAACGGGCCATCAGCAGTTCGGTGCGGCAATTGCACCAGCTGGACGGCGAACGCCAGCGGACCCAGAACGACCTGCAATCATTGACGCAGCAGGCCGACGCCACCTCGGCACGTATTCGAGTACAGCAGGCCCATCTGGCGCAGACGCTCAAGGGCGCCTACCTGCGCGGCCAGGGCGACGCGCTCAAGCTCATCCTCAATGGCGCGGATCCCAATCAGAGCGCGCGCGACCTGCACTATCTGGCGCACCTGTCGCGCGCGCAGCAGGCGATGATCGAAACCCTGCGTGCCGATCTGGCGCAGCTGTCTGCCCTGCAGCAGCAGGCCACGCAAAAAACGACCGAACTGACGCAATTGCAGGCGGCACACGAGGCCGAGCAGAAAAAGCTGCTGGCCGACAAGCAGGCCCGCGAGCAGGTGCTCCAGAAACTCTCCGTGAAAATCCAGCAGCAACGGCGCGAGATTTCCAACCTGAAACGCAACGAGCGCAGCCTGACCCAGCTGGTCGAGCGCCTCAATCGCCTGATGGCGCAGCAGGCGGAGCGTGAGGCGGCGCGCGCACGTGCCGCCCAGCAGGCACAGAAGAAAAGGGAAGCGGAACGTGGCACGCCAGGCCAGGCGCGTCGCCCCATAGGCGTGAACACGGACACGCCGGTGCCGTTTCGTTCGAGCGAGCCTTTTTCGCGCCTGAAGGGTTCCCTGCATTTGCCGGTTGCAGGGGAACTGATGAACCGGTTCGGTGCTCCGAGAGAGGGGGGCGGGCTGAGCTGGAAAGGCCTGTTCATCCGGGCTGCCCAGGGCACCGCCGTGAAGGCGATCGCGGCCGGGCAGGTGGTATTTGCCGAGTGGCTGCGCGGCTTCGGCAACCTCATCATTGTCGATCACGGCGAAGGGTACATGAGCCTGTACAGCAATAATGAAAGTCTGTATAAGCAGGTGGGCGAACGGGTCCAGCCCGGCGACACGATCGCCGCGGTCGGCAACAGCGGCGGCCAGCCCGAAACCGGTCTGTACTTTGAAATGCGGCATCAGAGCCGTCCTGTAAACCCCCTCGATTGGGTGAAGTGAAATGACGCAAAAGGCAAAATTCGTTCTGGTCGGTCTGGCGGGCGTACTGGCAGGCGCCGCATTGACGCTCAACCTGCCGGCCATCGCGGACAAGGAGGCAGAGACGGCGCTGCCAGTCGAGGAGCTGCGTGCCTTTACCGATGTGTTTGCCCGGATCAAGAGCGATTACGTCGAGCCGGTCGATGACAAGAAACTGATCGATTCGGCGATCAACGGCATGGTGAGCGGGCTCGACCCGCATTCGGCCTATCTCGACGCCGAGGGCTTCAAGGACCTGCAGGTGGGCACCCAGGGCGAGTTCGGCGGCCTGGGAATCGAAGTCGGCATGGAAGACGGCTTCGTCAAGGTGGTTTCGCCGATCGAGGATACGCCGGCCTTCAAGGCCGGGGTCAAGCCGGGCGACCTGATCATCAAGCTCGACGATGCGCCGGTGAAGGGCATGACGCTGAATGACGCGGTAAAGCGCATGCGTGGCAAGCCGGGATCGACCATCAAGCTCACCATCGTACGCAAGGGGGCCGACAAGCCCCTCGTGCTGACCCTGACCCGCGCGGTCATCAAGATCCGCAGCGTCAAATCCAAGCTGCTGGAAAATGGCTACGGCTATGTGCGCGTGACGCAGTTCCAGGAACATACCGGCGAACTGCTGGCCGAGGCGCTGAACAAGCTGTACAAGGACAACAAGGCGCCGTTGAAGGGGCTGATCCTGGATCTACGCAACGATCCGGGCGGTCTGCTGAACGCTGCGGTGGGAGTGGCGACGGCCTTCGTCAAGCCGGACAGCCTGGTGGTGTATACCGACGGCCGTACCGAGGACGCCAAGATGCGACTGACCGCCAGCCGCGAGAACTATTTGCGTCCAATGCAGGCCGATTACCTGAAAAACCTGCCGGAGGGCGTCAAGCAGGTGCCGATGGTGGTGCTGGTCAACGGTGGCTCCGCCTCGGCCTCCGAAATCGTGGCGGGCGCCCTGCAGGATGACAAGCGCGCCGTCATCATGGGTACCCGGACCTTCGGCAAGGGGTCGGTGCAGACCATCCTGCCGATCGGCAACGGCACGGCGATCAAGCTCACCACGGCGCGTTACTTCACGCCGAGTGGGCGTTCCATCCAGGCCAAGGGCATCGAGCCGGATATCGTGGTGGAGGACCCGACCCTGCCGTCCGACGATCAGGGGCTGGGGATCCGCGAGGCGGATCTCGAGCATCACCTGAGCAATCCCAATGGCGGAGATTCGACGCCCAGCAAGCCGAGCGAAGTCATCAAGGCCTCGCCGGCTGACCGCGCCGCGCCGGGTGGCGTCGAGAAGAAGCCGACTGCGCTGGAGCCGGGCGAAATCGTGTCGAAGAACGATTTCCAGGTGAACCAGGCGCTGAACCTGCTGAAAGGGCTGCAGATCCTGCAGGGGCATTGAGCGAACCGTGCTGCGGCTGCCGGGCAGCCACAGCACGGGCGGCGCGCTATACTGCATGGACTTAGCTTGCCGGGAGGTGCCATGCGTCCGTGTGACCTCGAAAAAAGCCGTGAAATCGTCTTTCATTCCTTGCCGGCCGGCCAAGCCGAGCGCGCGCAGATCCTGCTCGAAGGCCTGGAGGGCCTGATTGTCTCGGTCGGGCCGGATGGAAACTGCCTGCAGGTGCGATACCACATCTGCGAATACACCCTCGAGGGCCTGGAAACGGCGCTGGCAAGCCAGGGGTTCCATCTCGACAACAGCCTGCTCAGCAAGCTCAAGCGTGCACTGGCGTATTTCTGCGAGAGCGTGCAGCGACGCAACGTCGCAGCCAACGAGCCGGACATCAAATCCCAGCAGGCCTTCGTGAAAGTCTACGAGCAGCACCTGCATGGCGATTGCGACGAGACGCCCGAAGAGTGGCGCAGCTATAAATAGTTCCCGCCCCAGATGGAGTTGAACGACGACCAGCTGCTGCGCTACAGCCGCCATATCCTGCTGCCCGAGATCGGTGTGGCAGGCCAGGCGCGGATTTCCGACGCCACGGTGCTGGTCGTCGGGGCGGGCGGACTGGGTTGTCCGGCAGCGCTTTATCTGGGCGCGGCCGGTGTGGGGCGGCTGCTGCTGGCAGACGGCGATGCCGTCGATCTCACCAACCTGCAGCGCCAGATCGGACACGCCACCGCGGCCATCGGGGAGAACAAGGCCGACTCGCTGGCGCGCAGCGTGCGCGCCATCAATCCCGAAATCGAGGTGCGCCCCCTGCGCGAAGCGCTGGGCGGCAGTGCGTTGCGCGACGCAATCGCGGAAGTGGATCTGGTGGTCGATGCCTCGGACAACTTCGCCACCCGGCATGCGGTCAATCGGGCCTGCGTGGAACTCGGCAAGCCTCTGGTGTCGGGCGCAGCGATCGGCTTTTCGGGACAGCTTGCCGTGTTCGATTCCCGGCGTGCCGACAGTCCCTGCTACCACTGCCTGTTTCCCGACGAAGCCAATGAGGCGGAGGTGCGTTGTGCCGAGAACGGCGTATTTTCACCGCTGGTCGGTGTGATCGGCGCGATGCAGGCGATGGAAGCGCTGAAATATCTGGCCCGGGTCGGCGAACCCTTGGTGGGGCGGCTGCTGTTGTGGGATGGTCTGCGCGCCGACGCCCGCGTGATGAAGGTGCCGCGTGACCCGGCTTGCCCGGTGTGCGGGGCGGTCCCTGCGCCTTCAGGCAGGGTGAACGTCGAGCAGGCGCGATAGCAGCAGGTCAATGTCTCCGCCGGGCGGGCGGGTGAATCCGCTCTTGGCGAACTGGTGCCAGCGCCCCACCACCACGCACTGCAGGAGGTTGGCCAGCGGGCCGCTCAGCTCGGACTGCTTGTCGCCGCAAAACCGCAGGCATTGCCGCAACTGCGCTTCGATGCGGTCGTGCAGCTGATTGATGCGCTTTTGCAGGCGCTCGTTCTCGTGTACCAGCGCATCGCCGATCAGCACCCGCGTCATGCCCGGATTCTTCGCCGCAAAATTCAGCAGCATGCTGAGAATTGCCTCGATTTGCGCGGCAGGGGAGGGCGTATCGGCGGTGATGCGCGCGATCAGCCCGAACAGGGTCTGCTCGATGAACTCGATGAGTCCCTCGTACATTTGCGCCTTGCTGGAGAAATGGCGGTAGAGCGCCGCCTCGGACACCCCGATGCGCGCAGCCAGCGCCGCCGTGGTGATTTTTTCCGGCTGCGGCTCCTGCAGCATGGCAGCGAGCGTCTGCAGGATCTGCAAACGGCGCTCGCCGGGCTTTCTGGCTTCCCCTCCCATCCGTCTCTCCCTGGTTTTGTGGGGGAGATTATCGCTGATGTTGGGCAAATGGTGGGTCTGCACGGACTTGAACCGTGGACCAAGGGATTATGAGTCCCCTGCTCTAACCAGCTGAGCTACAGACCCGAAAACATGAGCCCCGCCGACGGCGGGGCAAGGAGCTTATTGTTCGCCGCTGCCGACAAAGCTTTTCAGCTTCTCGGAGCGGGTCGGGTGGCGCAGCTTGCGCAGTGCCTTGGCCTCGATCTGGCGGATGCGCTCGCGCGTCACGTCGAACTGTTTGCCGACCTCTTCCAGCGTGTGGTCCGTGTTCATTTCGATGCCGAAGCGCATGCGCAGCACCTTGGCTTCGCGTGAGGTGAGGCTGTCCAGCACTTCGCGGGTGGCGTCGCGCAGGTTGGCGTAGATCGCGGAATCGTCGGGCGACAGCGTGCTGGAATCCTCGATGAAATCGCCGAGGTGCGAATCCTCGTCGTCACCGATCGGCGTTTCCATCGAGATCGGCTCCTTGGCGATCTTCATGATCTTGCGGATCTTGTCTTCCGGCATTTCCATCTTGATCGCCAGTGTGGCGGGATCGGGCTCGATGCCGGTCTCCTGCAGGATCTGGCGGCTGATGCGGTTCATCTTGTTGATGGTCTCGATCATGTGCACTGGGATGCGGATGGTGCGCGCCTGGTCGGCGATCGAACGGGTGATCGCCTGGCGGATCCACCAGGTGGCGTAGGTCGAGAACTTGTAGCCGCGGCGATATTCGAACTTGTCGACCGCCTTCATCAGGCCGATGTTGCCCTCCTGGATCAGGTCGAGGAACTGCAGACCGCGGTTGGTGTATTTCTTGGCGATCGAGATCACCAGGCGCAGGTTGGCCTCGATCATCTCGCGCTTGGCGCGGCGGGCCTTGGCTTCGCCGGTCGACATCTGCTTGTTGATGTCCTTGAGGTTCTTGATCGGCAGGCCGACACGGTCCTGCATCGCGATCAGCGCTTCCTGGTGCGCCTTGACCTCGTACTGCACTTTGGACAGCGTCGAGCAGTAGGCCTTCTTGGCGGCGATTTCCTTGTCCAGCCAGGCGAGGTTGGTTTCGTTGCCGGGGAAGGCCTTGATGAAGTGCGGACGCGGCATGCCGGAGCGGGTGACGCAGAATTCCATGATCTTGCGCTCGTGCGAACGGATTTCTTCCACGGCGTTGCGGATCTGTTCGCACAGATTGTCCACCTGGCGCACCGAGAAGCGGATCGCCATCAGGAGTTCGGTGACTTCGGCCTGCGCCTTCATGTGCTGCGCGCTGCCGAGGCCGTATTTGGCATGGGCGGTTTGCGCCTTCTTGTAGGCCTTGCGGATGAAATCGAACTGCGCGAGTGCTTCGGCCTTGAGCTGCGCCAGGTTGGCTGCCGCGAGCTTGGCGCTGGCCTCCTCATCGTCGTCCTCGTCGCCCTCTTCTTCTTCGGCGGACGTGTCTTCCTCTTCAGCCGCAGCCTCGGTTTCCAGCTCGACAAAGCCGTCGATCAGTTCGTCGATGCGCAGCTCGTCCTTTTCGACCTGGGTCGCCATGTCCAGGATCTGCTGGATGGTCAGCGGGCACGACGAGATCGCCTGCACCATGTGGCGCAGGCCTTCCTCGATGCGCTTGGCGATCTCGATTTCGCCTTCGCGCGTAAGCAGGTCGACCGAGCCCATTTCGCGCATGTACATGCGCACCGGGTCGGTGGTGCGGCCAAATTCGGAATCGACCGTGGTCAGCGCCTGTTCGGCTTCCGCCACCACATCCTCGTCGGCGACGGCCGGCGTGGCTTCCTGCATCAGCAGGGTTTCGGCATCGGGTGCCTCGTCGTAGACCTGGATACCCATGTCGTTGATCATGCTGATCACGCCTTCGATCTGGTCGGCGTCCAGCACTTCGTCGGGCAGGTGGTCGTTGATTTCGGCGTAGGTCAGGAACCCGCGTTCCTTGCCGAGAATGATCAGGTTTTTAAGCTGGGTGCGCCGCGCTTCGGCTTCCACCGGCGTCAGCTCTTTGAGAGGGATCAGCGCTTCGGCTTTCTTGGCACCACCACCGGGTTTTCTTCCACGTACAGCCACAGATTCATCTCCGCTCAGGTTCCAGCTCGCGCAATGCGCGCGGGCGGATAAAGTCGTTCAAAAACCGGCAATTATACCGCAATGACTGTCTTTGTCTTGACGTTTCTGGCAAGCTAGGACCGTGCCAAGTCGGTCAATTCCTGGCGCTCACTGGGGTTCAGGCTGCTCAGCGGCCGCAAGGACAGTTCCTGCTTCCGTCT
>JAJZRT010000097.1:9004-9642 GCA_021802595.1 Pseudomonadota bacterium | reverse complement strand
GGGATCGAACCGCTGACCTCTTGCATGCCATGCAAGCGCTCTCCCAGCTGAGCTATACCCCCAACGAAGCCGCGCATTCTATAGATGCCTTTTGCGCTTGTAAAGCGTTTGCGGCGATATCAGTCAGGAAAAAGTTTGCCTGGGTTGAGGAGGCCGTGCGGGTCGAATTGCCGCTTGATCGCACGCATCAGATCGAGCGTGGCGGGATCGATTTCCTGCGGCACGAATCGTCGCTTTTCGGTACCGATGCCATGCTCGCCCGAGAGTGTGCCGCCCAGTGCCAGGACGCGCAGCATGATGGCGTCGAGGGCGAGGTGGGCGCGTTCCATTTCGTCGGCGTCGTCGGGATGCACCATCAGGTTGACGTGCAGGTTGCCGTTTCCGGCGTGGCCGAACGAGACCACGGCCAGCCGGTGCGTATGCGCCAGGTGGTCGATGAAGTCGACGAAGCCGGCCAGTTGCGACACCGGCACCACCACGTCCTCGTTGATCTTGAGCGGCGCGATCTGCTTGACCGCATGCGACAGCGATTTGCGCGCCGCCCACAGTCGCGTAGTGGCGTCGCGCGTGAAACCGCTCTTCATCTCGAGCAGGCCCGCGCCGGCAAGCGCCTGCTCCAGCGCGGCAATCTGGCGCGG
>JAJZRT010000097.1:7188-8994 GCA_021802595.1 Pseudomonadota bacterium | reverse complement strand
CAGGTCCTGGGCGGCGCCGTCGGCCTCCACCATCAGCAGCGCGCGGGTGCCGGGCGGCAGGTCGTCCGCCGCGCCGGTCGGGCGGATGGCATCGATGGCGCGCTGGTCCATGAATTCGAGCGCGCTGGGCACGATGGCCTGGTGCATGACGCGGCCGACGGCATCGAGTGCCGTGTGGTTGTCGGCGAAACAGACGCGCAGGGTGGCAATGGCCTCGGGCGCGGGCAGCAGTTTCAGCGTGGCTTCGGTGATGAGGGCGAGGGTGCCGCCGGAGCCGACCAGCAGGCGGGTGAGGTCGTAGCCGGTGACGCCCTTGGTGGTGCGGCAGCCGGTGCGGATTTCCGCGCCGCCGCCGGTGACGGCGCGCAGTCCCAGCACATGGTCGCGGGTGACGCCGTACTTGACGGCGCGCGGGCCGGCGGCATTCATCGCGAGATTGCCGCCGATGCGGCAGTAGGCGCTGCTGCCGGGGTCGGGCGGATAGAACAGGCCGGCGCCGCGCGCGACACGGTCGATTTCCTCGGTGATCACGCCGGCTTCGACGACGATGAGGCGGTTGTCGGGGTCGAATTCGAGCACGCGCCGCATGCATTCGAAGCTGACGACGACGCCGCCGGGCGCGGGCAGGGCGCCGCCGACGTTGCCGGAGCCGGCGCCGCGCGGCGTCAGCGCAATGTCATGTTCGAAGGCAGTGCGCACGAGCGCCGCCACTTCGTCGTGCGAGGTAGGGAACAGCACGGCGCCGGGCTCGACCCGGCGCGGCGTCTCGTCGCCGGCATAGAGCGCGCGGGTCGCGGGGTCGTCGAGGACGCGATCGGTCCCGAGGGCGGAACGGAAAGCGGCAAGCGCGCGGTCGGGCAGCATGGCGGGCGGTGCAGGCTGGACGCGGTTCAGACCGGATGTTCGGGGGGGAGTTGCGCGATCAGTTGCGCGATCGTGTCGGCGTCGAAATCCATGCCGACGTCCCAGCCCGGATTCAGCGCGATCGGCACGCCGCCGCCGAGGCGGCGCAGCAGCCAGGAGAATTCGGTCAGCAGGCCGCCCGAAAAACCGGGGAAATGCTCGACAAACGGCTTGGCGCGCTCGGGGCTGCTGAACATCACCAGCACGCGCTCGCCGTCCTCGTCCTCGATGATCAGCGGCTCGGCCTGGGTGGTGCGCTGGAAGCCCTGGATGGCATCCTTCTCGTCGCGCACCGGCATGAACAGCTGCTGCTCGAACAGGCCCAGCACGAAAGTCTCGGGATCGAGCGTGCCGGCATGGACAGCGGCGAGCTGTTCTTCAAGCGCGTTATGGGGAATGAAGTTCATGATGGTCGGGCAGGACAGAGCAGGGTAAGGGCCAGTGTAACGTATGCGATGGCGCTTGCGCGGACCGGGCGCAAGCACTCAGGGCTCCCAGCGCTCGGGGTTCGCCCAGAAACGGGCGTTGAGCCAGTCCGGTACGGTCTTGTAGGTCGTGAGGTCGTAATCGTAGATGCGCATGTTTTCCGCCGTGTCCGTCCCCGACAGCGTGAAGCCGAGTGCGCGGAAGGTCGCCTCGTCCAGCGCACAGCCGGGCGGTGCGGCGATCAGTACGCGCGGGGCGATATAGAGACGCACCTGGCTGATCAGGTGCTGGGCCTGCTGCGCATCCAGTCCGTTCAGCGCGTCGATGCCGAGCGCCAGTGTGCACGGCCGGCTTGGTGGATTGTCGGGCGCGCACACCGGTATGTCGCGCAGCACATCGGCGGCCAGTTGCCGGGCGGCCGCATCGAGTGCGCACACGCTGTCCGGCCGGATCTCCAGCAGGCGGGCCTGCAGGTGG
>JAJZRT010000097.1:2610-7178 GCA_021802595.1 Pseudomonadota bacterium | reverse complement strand
GTGCCCGCAATCCGGTCGTGCAGGAACTGCCGGTCGCGGTCGAACAGGGCCCACCAGAAGCCGGCGCCCGCCAGCAGCAGGCCGGCCAGTGCGAGTGCGAAGCGCAGCGCGGACTGCCGGAGCGTCAGGCGGCCGCCGTCTGGCCTGACCAGCCGGATGCGCCAGGTCTTCATCGCCAGGGTTTGCCCGCTGCGCATCCAGAACGCGCTGAAATAGGCGAACAGCACGCCCGTGAGATACAGCTGGAAGGCAAAATGCCGCCAGCCGCTCTCGGCATTGCCGACCAGGTAGAGGAAGGGAAGCGAGGCGACAAACAGGACTGCGGTCACCAGCAGCAGCTCGTAGACCATGGCGGCGATGCGCGTCAGAAATGAGGCGGGAATGGGGGCTATTGCGTTGTCTTGCATGGTGGTTCTATATTGCAACTGGTGCGACACTTTGCCACAGTGCGCCGCATACAAATCAAAAATCAAGGAGGGGGCTCGATGCACATCGTAAAGCAACTCATGGCCATTCCCGGGGTTATCGCTGCCGGCGAATATGCGTACCGCGGCGACCGCTTCTCGTATCAAGGCGCCCTCACCGACGAATTCGCGCGCATGGCGTCCATCCTGTGCCGCGCCAACACCCTGTCGGTCAACATGCAGTCCGAAATCTTCGATTCCTTTGCCGAAAACTGCGGCTGCCGCCCGGTCCAGGGCTGGATCGTGCGGGGCGACCGGGTGACGGTGTGCGCGGTCGGCAACTATTTTTCCTTCATCGAGAACCGTGACGAGTTGCTGAACGACGTCATGACCATCATGCGCGCCAAGGTCGGCGACGTGCAGGACGACCTGCTGGTCAACCTGTATGCCAGACTGGGGGGCAATACCAAAGAAGCGTTGTACTGAAGCCTGACATCACGATACGGGAGGGGATTGAGATGGATCTGCAAAAAATGATGGATTTGCCGGGCGCGCTTGCGGCGTTTACCTACAGTGACAAGGGAGATCTGCAATCGCACATGCTGCGCGAAGGCACCGAACTGACCCCGCAGGTACTGGATTTGCTGACCCGCTCGTGCGTCGCCAATCTGGCGATCGCCGGGATGGAAGCACGCGGCTGGGAGGCGCTCACCGGGCAGAGCGGATTTCAGCCGCTGAAGGGCTTCTCGGTGGTGGGACTGGAATGGTCGGTGGTGGTGAACGGCAACTGTGGCGTGGTGGTCAGGAATCGCGACGCCGACTACGAAGCCACGTTCAATGCCTTGCAGGCTGCCTGAGGAGCGCGCGTATGACGCTGAAAAAAATTCTGGTGCTTGACGGCGTGACGGCTGTGTGCCGCTTTCGTGACGACGGCGTGCTCATGGAGGCCGAAGGCATGCTGTCGCAGGAATTGATGGAGCGCCTGGCGAAATTTGCCCAGTGGTATCGCCGCATGGTGTCGGGCAATACCGATCTCTTGTCCCTGTTCACGCAGATGCGCGGCTGGTCGCCGTCGCAGGGCTGGGTCGTGCAGGGCGCCGCGATGACGGTCTGCAGCTCGGGCAACATGGTATGCATGTTCGAGAATGCGCAGGGCTCGCTGAACGAGGTCATGCAGGCATTGCACGACGCCGCGCACGAATAGGCTGTTCGTTGACGCAGCGTGGGCGCGCCCCACACGGCACACGCAAACCCCTCTGTGGAGGGGTTTTTATTGGGGCGAGGGCTTTGGCCGCGCCGGCGCGGCAATCGGCCGTGAAATCCCGTCGAGTCGCCGCGATGGCAGGATTTCTTGACCGAAACATGGCAAAACGATTACCCTCACGGGTTCACCAACGAATTGATTTTTTGCCAGTTTATGGAAGCCACGGGCGCCGAGATCGTCGTACGTTGTCTGGCCGAAGAGGGCGTCGAATTCGTGTTCGGCTATCCCGGCGGGGCCGTGCTCAACATCTACGACGAAATCTTCAAGCAGAACAAGTTCAAGCATGTGCTGGTGCGCCACGAGCAGGCCGCGGTGCATGCCGCCGACGCCTACGCGCGTGCCACCGGTCGCGTCGGCGTGGCGCTGGTGACCTCGGGCCCGGGCGCGACCAACGCCGTGACCGGCATCGCTACCGCCTACATGGATTCCATTCCGGTGGTCATCATCACCGGCCAGGTGCCGACCCCGGCGATCGGCATGGATGCCTTCCAGGAAGTCGACACCGTCGGCATCACGCGTCCCTGCGTCAAGCACAACTTCCTCGTCAAGGACGTGAAGGACCTCGCTGCGACGATGAAGAAGGCCTTCATCATCGCGGCCACCGGCCGCCCCGGCCCGGTCGTGGTCGACGTGCCCAAGGACGTGACCTACCACACCACGGACTTCGAATACCCGGCGACGGTCGAGATGCGTTCGTACAACCCGGTGGTCAAGGGGCACAGCGGCCAGCTCAAGCGCGCGGTCCAGATGCTGCTCGAAGCCAGGCGCCCGATGATCTACACTGGCGGCGGCGTGGTACTGGGCGACGCCTCGGCGCAATTGATCGAACTGGTCCGCCTGCTGGGCTTTCCCGTCACCAATACGCTGATGGGCCTGGGCGGCCATCCCGCCACCGACAGGCAGAACCTTGGCATGCCGGGCATGCATGGCACCTATGAAGCCAACATGGCGATGCAGCATTGCGACGTCCTGCTGGCAGTTGGTGCGCGCTTCGATGACCGCGTGATCGGCAACCCTGCCCATTTCGCACGCGAGCAGCGCAGCATCATCCATATCGATGTCGATCCCTCGTCGATTTCCAAGCGCGTCAAGGTCGACGTGCCCATCGTCGGCGACGTGAAAAACGTGCTGACCGACATGCTGGCGCTCTTGAAGCAGGCCAAGGACAGGCCCGACGCCGCCGCGCTCAACGCCTGGTGGACGCAGATCGAGCTGTGGCGTTCGAAGAACTGCCTCAAGTACAACAAGCAGAGCCCCATCATCAAGCCGCAATACGTGGTCGAGAAGCTGTGGGAAGTGACCAAGGGCGACGCCTTCGTGACTTCCGACGTGGGCCAGCACCAGATGTGGGCGGCGCAGTACTACAAGTTCGACAAGCCGCGCCGCTGGATCAATTCCGGCGGGCTGGGCACCATGGGCGTGGGCCTGCCGTACGCGATGGGCGTGCAGCTCGCACATCCCGAAGCGCAGGTCGCCTGCATCACCGGCGAATCCTCGATCCAGATGAACATCCAGGAACTGTCGACCTGCAAGCAGTACCGCATCCCGGTCAAGGTCGTCATGCTCAACAACCGCTACATGGGCATGGTGCGCCAGTGGCAGGAGTTCTTCTACGGCAGCCGCTATGCCGAGTCCTACATGGAGTCGCTGCCCGATTTCGTCAAGATGGCCGAGTCCTACGGCCACATCGGCATGCGCATCGACAAGCCCGAGGACGTCGAGGGCGCGCTGAAGGAGGCCTTCTCGCCCGCGCTCAAGGAGCGACTGGTGTTCATGGACTTCCAGACCGACCAGACCGAGAACGTCTTCCCGATGGTCGAGGGCGGCAAGGGGCTGTCCGAGATGATTCTCGCGGAGGAGCTGTAATGAGCCGCCGCCACATCATTTCGCTGCTGATGGAAAACGAGGCGGGCGCGCTGTCGCGCGTCGCCGGCCTGTTTTCCGCCCGGGCCTACAACATCGAATCGCTCACCGTGGCGCCGACCGAGGACGCCACGCTGTCGCGCATGACCATCGTCACGGTCGGCTCCGAGGATGTCATCGAGCAGATCACCAAACAGCTCAACAAGCTGGTGGACGTGATCAAGGTGATGGACCTGACCGAAGGCCGCCACATCGAGCGCGAGCTCATGCTGGTCAAGGTCAAGGCGGTGGGCGCCGGGCGCGAGGAGATGAAGCGCATCGCCGACATCTTCCGTGGCCGCATCATCGATGTCACCGACGCCACCTACACCATCGAGCTGACCGGCACCGGTTCCAAGCTCGATGCCTTCCTGGAGGCGATCGACCCCGCCTTCATCATCGAAACCGTGCGCACGGGCGCGTCTGGTATCGGACGCGGCGAGCGCAGTCTCAAAGTCTGATTTTCTAATTTCTCAGGAATTCATCATGAAAGTTTTCTACGACAAGGACGCCGACCTCTCCCTCATCAAGAAGAAGAAGGTCACCATCGTCGGCTACGGCTCGCAGGGCCACGCCCACGCCGCCAACCTCACCGATTCCGGCGTCAAGGTCACCGTCGGCCTGCGCAAGGGCGGCGCCTCCTGGGACAAGGCCAAGAAGGCCGGTCACGCCGTCAAGGAAGTGGCCGCTGCGGTGAAGGACGCTGACGTCGTCATGATCCTGGTGCCGGACGAGCAGCAGCCCGGCGTCTACTACAGCGAGATCGAACCCAACATCAAGAAGGGCGCCACGCTGTGCTTCGCCCACGGCTTCAACATCCACTACAACCAGATCGTGCCGCGCGCCGACCTCGACGTGATCATGATCGCCCCCAAGGGCCCCGGCCACACCGTGCGTTCCGAATACAAGCGCGGCGGCGGCGTGCCTTCGCTGATCGCCCTCTACCAGGACAAGTCCGGCAAGGCGCGTGACATTGCCCTGTCCTATGCCGCAGCCAA
>JAJZRT010000097.1:0-2600 GCA_021802595.1 Pseudomonadota bacterium | reverse complement strand
CAACGGCGGCACCAAGGGCGGCGTGATCGAGACCACCTTCCGCGAAGAGACCGAGACCGACCTGTTCGGCGAGCAGGCCGTGCTGTGCGGCGGCGCCGTGGAGCTGGTGAAGATGGGCTTCGAGACCCTGACCGAAGCGGGCTACGCGCCCGAGATGGCCTACTTCGAGTGCCTGCACGAGCTGAAGCTGATCGTCGACCTGATGTACGAGGGCGGCATCGCCAACATGAACTACTCGATCTCCAACAACGCGGAATACGGCGAGTACGTCACCGGCCCCGAGGTCATCAACGAACAGTCGCGCGCCGCCATGAAGAATGCGCTGAAGCGCATCCAGACCGGCGAATACGCCAAGATGTTCATCCTCGAAGGCAAGACCAACTACCCGGCCATGACCGCGCGTCGCCGCCTGAACGCCGAGCACGCCATCGAAGTCATCGGCGCCAAGCTGCGCGACATGATGCCCTGGATCAAGGCCAACAAGCTGGTCGACCAGTCCAAGAACTGAGGGGCCAGGGGCTGGGATCCAGGGTCTGGGAGGCGTGCGGCTGCGCCGCGCCTTCGTTTTTCCCTGGCTCCTGGCGCCTTAACCCTAGCCCCTAGAACATGAAACATCCCCTCATTGCCCGCGAAGGCTGGCTGGTTCTCCTGGCCGCGTTTGCGGCCGCCCTCATCGCGACCTGGCTCATTGGCGGGTGGTCGGTTCCGTTCTGGATCTGGGCGGTGTTTGCGCTGCAGTTCTTCCGCGACCCGACGCGCGTGCCGCCGGCCGACGCCGACGCAGTGATCTCGCCGGCCGACGGCCGCATCGTCTCGGTGGAGAAGGTGCGCGACGAATATCTGGATCGCGAGGCGCTGAAGATCAGCGTGTTCATGAACGTGTTCAACGTGCATTCGAACAAGAGTCCGGTCGACGGCGAGGTCAAGGGTCGCTGGTATTCGCCCGGCAGCTTCGTCAATGCCGACCTCGACAAGGCCTCCACCGAGAACGAGCGCAACGCGATCTGGATCCAGGCCGCGCGCGGCGATGTCACCTCGGTGCAGATCGCGGGCCTGATCGCACGTCGCATCCTCTGCTACGTGCGCACCGGTGACACCCTGGTGCGCGGCCAGCGCTACGGCTTCATCCGTTTCGGTTCGCGGGTCGACATCTACCTGCCGACGACGGCGCGCGCCGAAGTCTCGATCGGGCAGAAGGTCACCGGCGGGCGTACCATACTGGCTCGCTGGTAATCTCCGTTCCCCATGCTCGACTTCCACCACCGCAAGAACGATCCGAAGCGTCCGCGGATGCGTGACCGCGGCATTTACCTGCTGCCCAACCTGTTCACCACAGGGGCGCTGTTCGCCGGCTTCTATGCCGTGGTGCAGGCAATGAACGGCCGCTTCGAGCACGCCGCGGTGGCCATCTTCATCGCCATGGTGCTCGACGGCCTCGACGGCCGCGTCGCGCGCATGACGCATACACAGAGCGCGTTCGGCGCCGAGTACGACAGCCTCTCCGACATGGTTTCGTTCGGCGTCGCCCCGGCGCTGGTGATCTACGAGTTCGCCCTGCAGGGCATGGGCAAGTTCGGCTGGATCGCCGCGTTTGTCTATTGCTCGGGCGCGGCGTTGCGGCTGGCGCGCTTCAACACCCAGATCGACACCGTCACCGACAAGCGCTTCTTCCAGGGGCTGCCCAGCCCCTCGGCCGCGGCCCTGGTGGCGGGGTTCGTCTGGGTGATGGTCGAATACGGCGTGACGGGCCATGACGTGCGCTGGCTGGCGGCGGTGATCGCGCTGTTCGGCGGCCTCACCATGGTCAGCAACTTCCGCTACTACAGCGGCAAGGAAATCAACCTCCGCAAGAGCGTGCCCTTCTTCGTCATCCTGCTGATCGTGCTGGCCTTCGTCCTGGTGTCGACCAGCCCGCCCGAGGTGCTGTTCGGCGCGTTCCTGCTGTATGGCCTGTCGGGGTATGGGGATGCCCTGTTGCTGAAAATCCGCCGCAGGAAGCCGGTGGCGCCGACCCCCTTGCAGGGCGGCGAAAATTAGATAGAATTTAGACCATGTCTAATCAGTCGCACCCGTCCTATCTCACCTGCCTGTCGAACGTCCTGTTCGGCAGCCTGCTGCTGCGCGTCGCGCGCACATACTGAACCCCCTCCCCTGCTGTACCTCGCGCCGCCTGCTTCCCGCGGCAACCCATTTATAATGCGTCGGCCGCCATCGACCGAGAACTGGCCCGACCCAACATGGAGCCTGCCATGAATGACCGTTTGTACATTTTCGACACCACCTTGCGCGACGGCGAGCAAAGCCCCGGCGCGTCGATGACCCGGGACGAGAAAGTCCGCATCGCGCGCCAGCTGGAAAAGCTCGGCGTCGACGTGATCGAGGCGGGGTTCGCCGCCGCCAGTCCGGGCGATGCCGAGGCGATCCGCACCATCGCCGAAACGATCCAGAACTCGACCGTCTGCTCGCTGGCGCGCGCCAACGAGCGCGACATCCACGCCGCCGGCGGCGCGATCAAGCCGGCCCGGTCCGGACGCATCCATACCTTCATCGCCACCAGCCCGATCCACATGGAGAAGAAGCTGCGCATGCAGCCCGACCAG
>JAJZRT010000096.1 GCA_021802595.1 Pseudomonadota bacterium | reverse complement strand
TCCATCAATCGAATTTCAAGGAAAAAGGCTTACCAGAGGTACCGCAATTTAAAGCTTGAATCCAACAGACGGCGTATAGATAACACAGAAGGCCCGGATGTCCAAGTTTTTTTCATGTCCCTCCGGCAGGCGCCTCCCCATGCCGTTCGCGGGTCCGTTACTGCACACCATCAAGAACAGGCGCAACATGGCCGACTATATTCACTGAAACGGCAATTGTGAAAGGGGATGCGATGTTCGCCCTGGCAACTCATCCGGCAGGGTCCGTCTTCAGATACGGCCTCGGTCTGATCGCGCTTCTCTGCGCCGGTTTCCTCCCTGCGCAGGCGGCGCCGCCGTCCCCCGCAGCCTGGTTCCCCGATGCCCCGACGTTCCGTCACTACGCCTGGCGCGATCAGCCGTGCACCGGATGCGCATCCCTCAGCCCCCGGCCCGCCTGGACACGCATGGCCCTGCTCGCCGGACTGCCCGAGGTGCATTTCAGGCGCGCGCCAGACGAAAACGAAGGCCATGCCTATTCCCTCGTGCCCAATGTCGTGGTGCTGTCGCCTTCCGCGCTGCAGTTGCCAGACTGTCAACTGGCCTTTGTCATCGGGCACGAAATCGTCCATCTCGCCCAGCGCCATTTTGACGAAGACGCCATCGCCCTGTCGGTCTATTCAGGCAAACCCGCATACTGGACCCGCCAAGGTGACGACGCCATGCAGCTGACTGAAGGAAATCTGGGGCTGATGCTCAAGCTATCCCCGCTTTGGCAGCAGCAGGAGCGCGAGGCCGACTGGCTCGGTGCCCTGCTGGCCGCACAGGTCTGCGGCTGCAGTCTCGAAGACAGCGCGCTGGCCTATTTCCGCCGGGACGACGACGAACCCGGCGACGATATTGTCGCCAGCCATCCCCCGGATGCGGAACGCATCCGGCAACTCCTGCCTTTTACCGAGTCGGCCCGCCGCCTGACGGCCCTGGCACCACACTGATCCCGCCGTCAGGCAACGTGCTGCATGCGCGGCTGGCTGAAGCGGCAGTGCGGTGCGTCGCCAAACGCCTCGCGCAGGTACCGGGTTTCGATGTGCAGCAGACGTTCGTGGTCGCCGGCCTCCAGATAAATATCCGGCTGCGCCATCAGCGCGTCGTCCCACACCATTTCCACGCCCCAGGCATTCGGCAGCCCCGGCACCACGCCGGGCTCGCATTCGCCGAACAGGCGGCTTACGCTCGCCTCGTCGGCCAGGCTGAATTCCACGCCCTGGTCCAGACCCAGCCTGCCGAGATGCACTTCCTGGTCGGCGGGGATCATCGCCACCATCTGGCAGCCGACGCCATCCAGCAGCACGCCCTTGGCCACCCGATCCGGCGTCACCCCGGCCGCGCGCGCCGTTTCGGCGCTGGTATGCGTATGCGGATGCGCGACGAGATCGAAGGGAATCCGGTGCTGGTCGAGAAAACGTTCCATGCGGTGCAGTGCGTTCATGATCGCCTCCTGCAAACGGTTGAGCGGCTTTCACTATAGTTCACGCCCGACCCGCATGCAGGCGGGCTAGCGTCGCTGCGGACGGTCGCCCGCGCGAAAATGCCGGCGCGGAGCCCGCGCATGCTCCTGCATCTGGCAGGCACGGCGAAACGCCAGCAATGTGTCCTGCGCATGCCCCAGCACGCTGTCGGGGGGATAGTGCCCTGCTGCGTTCGGTTCGCCCGCCGTCACGCCGGTCAGCAATTCGATGCCCGCGCTCACCCGTTCTGCGGTATGGATGTGGAAACGTCCGCGGGCGACCGCCTCGACCACGCGCGGCGTCAGCATCAGATGGCGCCGGTTGCGCGCGGGGATCAGCACGCCCTGGCTGCCGTCGAGGCCGGCGATCTCGCAGACGGCGAACCAGCCCTCGATCTTTTCGTTGATGCCGCCCACCGGCAGCACCTCGCCGTGCTGGTTGACCGCGCCGGTGACGGCGATGCCCTGTTTCAACGGCAGGCCCGACAGTGCCGACAGCAGGGCATAGAGTTCGGCGCAGGACGCGGAATCCCCTTCCACCCCGTGATATTGCTGCTCAAAGGCGATCGAGGCGTTGAGGGACAGCGGCGCCAGATGCGCGAACAGCGCCGCCAGGTAGGACTGCAGGATGAATACGCCCTTGTCGTGGATCGGGCCGGACAGTTCGACCTCGCGCTCGATGTTGAGCAGGCCGTCCTCGCCGGCATGGACGCACGCAGACAGCCGTACCGGCAGGCCGAAGCGGTAATCGCCGAGGTCGATCTGGGTGAGGCCGTTGACCTGGCCCTGGCGCTCGCCATACAGGTCGATCAGCACGTCGCCCTCGACGATCTCCTCGCGCAGGCGCTGCTCGGGGTAATCGTGGCGCGCGGTATGCGCCGCGAGCGCCGCCTCGACATCGTCCGCCGTCACCAGCCCCGGTCCGCGCGCGCGACAGATCGCCGCACTTTCCATCACCAGCGCCTCGGTGCGTCCGAAAATCGCACTCTCGCGCATCTGGTCGCCGGCCTCGCGGTGCGATTCCTCCAGCAGGCGCGCCACCGCCGCCGCTGAGAAGTGCGGCAGGCCATGTTCGCGGCAAACATGGGCGACGAAAATCGCCGAGGCACGGCGGGTGCCGGCACTGGCAAGGAAGCTGTCGGCGAAATCCACCTTGGCGCGGAAATGGCGGATAAACTCCGGCGCGACCTCCTGCAATTCGTAATACTGGTCGCGCGAACCGATCAGCACGAGCTTGACCTCGACGTCGACCGCTTCCGGCACCAGCGACACCGCAGCGATCGGCGAAAACGACACGCCGGGTTCCTCGATCTGCAGCCGCCCGCTGCGCAGGAAGCGCCGCAGTTTCTCCCACACCAGCGGATCGGCCAGCACGTCGCGCAGGTGCAGCATCAGGAAGCCGCCGTGCGCCTGCAGCAGGCTGCCGGCGCGAATGCGCGAGAAATCGGTCACCAGCACGTCGTTTTCGGACTGGTATTCGATGCTGCCGAACAGCGCACGGAACAGCGGATTGTCCTCGACGATCACCGGCGCACCGGCGAGGCTGCCGTTGTCGACCACCAGATTGACCCGGTAGCGCGCCAGCACGGCGTGCAACGTCTCCTCCCGGCCTTCATCCTCCTCGCCGCCGTTGAACAGCTCCAGGTTGTCGAACACGTCGTGTTCCAGCGCATCGAGCCAGGCGTTGAGCTTGCCGGCGTCCTTGATCTGCTTCTTCAGCCCGGCACGGATCGCCTGCAGCGCACGCTCGACCAGCGGCTTCACCACCTGCCGCCGCAGCGCCGCCAGCGCCTCGTTCATCGCGCGCTCCAGCGGCTGGGTCTTCTCGATGTAGCGGGCGATCTCGGCGCGCAGTTCCTGCTCGGCCTGCTCCACCGCCTCCCGGCGCGCCTTCGGCAGCGCCAGCACCTCGTCCTCGGTAAGCGCCTGGCCCTTCTTGCCGATGAGGGTGAACACCATGCGCCCGGCCTCACGGTGCAGCGAAAAACTGCGCGCCTCGGCGAACGCCGACAGCTCGGCGTAATGACGCGCCACATCGTCCTTCCACGCTTTTTCGATGCGTTCGCTCTCGGTCTTGTAGTCCTGCCCGCCGAGCTGCGGCGGAATCTCGGCCTGCAGGATCTTCACTGTCTGCGCCAGCAGCTGACGCAGCAAGCGCCCCTCGCCGGCCGGCAGGCGCAACGCCAGGGGCCGCTCGGGCGTATCGAAATTGTGCAGGTAGCACAGATCCGGCGGCACTCGCCGCCTGGTCGCCGCTTCGACCATCGCCTGCCTGAGCAGCGAGGAGCGCCCGCTGCCCACCTCGCCCAGTACGAACAGGTTGTAGTTGGGCTGGTCCATCCCGAGGCCGAAGCGGGCGGCCGTCTCGGCGCGCGCCTGACCGATCCACGGCAAGGCCTCATCCGCCAGTTCGGCAGTATCGGCGAACCCGAGCGAGGCGGGGTCGATGGTCAGGCGCAGGTCGGCAGGTGGCAGGGAAACGGTCGGCATGATCTGGGTTTGGCGTGGTCTGGTTTTTCCGGATTATTACGCAAGACCGCCTGGCCGGCCCGATTCACGGCCTGAGCAGGCCTGTCCATTGCGCCTGGCTCTGACGGTAGCATTCGCGCAGTTGCGCCGCGTTGTCCTGTAACACGCTTGCCGGCACGGCCAGCGCCCGCAGCACCGCGCACTCGATCTCGTCGACCGTCACGCTGCGCGGCAGCGCACCCGGTTCCCAGGTCTCCGCGAAGACGGCCGTCTTGACGGGGCGTGCGCCCTGCTGCGGCGGAATCAGGCTGACCCGCGGCAAGCCATGCGCCAGCGCGACGATGCGTCCGTGCAGGCTGCTGCCGACCGCGCCGCGGCTGGCGGCGATCAGCGCACAGATGTCCCACACGTTCAGCGACGGAAACCGGCACGCCGTGCCGGGCGGCAATGTCTGCTGCAGTTTTTCGTACAGCCCCGCATCGTCATGCCAGGGCGCCGCGCCGGCACGATAGAACGCCAGGCCCAGGCCGGTGCCGGCCGCCACGCGGGACAGCCCCTGCGCCAGGGCATCCAGCGTGGCGTCATCGCCGAAGTCCGCGCTGAACTGGCATGCCAGGTAGCCCCGGGGAAAGGTATTCCGCACGGCCTGAACCGCGTCCTGCCGCCGGCGTTCCGCGATCAGCCCGCCGAAACAGTCCGCCACCATCACGGCGGGGTCGGGACACAGCGGGACATCGAGCCCCTCCGCCCGTAGCGTGGCCTGCGTCCGATGGTCCCGCACGCTGACCCAGTCCGCCTGCCCGAGGGCGGCCCTGACCTCGGTCCGTTGCGCGGCCGGCAAATCCGGCCAGTCCACGCCCCCCACGGCGTTGAAGATCAGTGTCCCGCCCGGCGCCAGCACCTCGCGTCCCGCCACATAGGGCGCCAGACGCGGGGTGCCGAGCTGATCGGCGGCCCACGCGGCAGCCGCATCCGGGTCGGCGTCGTAGCGCGCAATCACGGCGGCCACTTCGGCGGGATCGAGCAGCATGACCGCCGCCTGCCAGGCCGTGCAGGTCAGCAGTTCGCCGCCGGCATGGATCAACTGGAACGGCTGTTCCGAGCCCAGCGCACGCACCACGTGCCCGCCAAACGCCCGCAGGTCGCGCTCGGCCAGCCCGGCAAACTCGAATGAATGCCCCGGCAGCAGGGCCGTCATCAGATGGGGAAACAGCAGGTCGCCGAAGTTGTGGCGGTCGAAGGCGCCGAACAGGACCGGCGGGGGGATGGCGGACGGCATCGGGGGTTTCACGCTTCCTCGGGATTCGCACACAGGGGATTTCGCACTACATTCTAGGTAAACCCGATCGCGACACAGCGCCCCCGATGAAAACCGCCCGGCCGTCCTTCTTCGTCCTCCTCGCCCTCATCGGCGGGCTGGCCATCCTGAGTTCCACGCTGTCGAAAACCCCGGTGCTGCCGCTGTTCGCCCACGCGCTCCACGCCACGCCGGCGGAAATCGGCTGGATCGTCATGGCCTCGACGATCCCCGGCATCCTCATCAGCTACCCCGCCGGTGCGCTGTCCGACCATCTGGGCTCGCGGCGCCTGCTGCTGGCGTCACTGGTCGTGTTCGCCACCGCGCCTTTCCTGTATCTGCTGGTCAAAACGGCCCCGCAGCTGATGGCGGTGCGCTTCTATCACGGCTTCGCCACCGCGATTTTCGGTACGGTGGCGAACGCGGCGATCGCCGAACGCTATACCGACGACCGCGCCGCCCGGCTCTCCACCTATTCCTCGGTCACCATCGTCGGCCGCTCGATCGCGCCGTTCCTCGGCGGCAGCCTGATCTCGCTGGCGAGCTTCCACGCCGTCTACCTCGCCTGCGCGATCAGCGGCGTGCTGGCGCTGGGGGCCGGCCTGCTGCTCGCCGACCACACCCCCCAGCCGAAGAAGAAGCTGGAACTGCCGCGCTTCTGGACGAGCCTCACCACCGTGCTGCGCGACCGCAGCATCATGCTGGTGAGCCTGGTCGAGGCCGCGCAATACCTGGTATTCGGCGCCATCGAGGCCTTCCTCGCGCTGTACGCCGCCTCACTCGGCATCCCTGCATGGGAGATCGGCATCATCCTCGGCGTACAGCTGGTCAGCATCGTGTTCGCCAAGCCGCTGATGGGCAAGGTGTCAGATCGCGTGGGGCGCCGCCGCGTCATCCTCCCCGGCCTGCTGGTTGGCGCCGCGAGTGTCGTGCTGCTGCCGTTTGCGCCCAGTTTCCTCGGCCTGTCGATGCTGAGCCTCGCGTTCGGCATCGGCTTCGCCACCGTCACCTCGTCCACCTCCGCACTCGTCGCCGACCTCACCCGCGACGGCCGCTACGGCTCGTCGATGGGCGTGCTCCGCACGGTGATGGACGTCGGCCAGTCGATCGGCCCGGTGCTCACCGGCTGGATGGTCGGCACCGCCGGCTACGGCAGCGCCTTCGCCCTGCTGGCGGCGATCCTGGTGGGGGCCGCGGTTGTGCTGGGACTGCTGCTGCGCGACGGGTAAGCTCGGGCCCAATCGGCTATAGTGAGTCAGCCCGCTTGCCCGAGGAGACCCATCATGCGCATCCGACCCCTGCTCGCCGTCCTGGCTTTCGTCCCTGTCCTCTTTTCACTGCCGGCTGCCGCCGATTCGACCGTAAAGAACACGTCCGTCGCCGCAACGCTGGAAAAGATTTCACCCCAGGCCTGCACCGCTAGTGCGAAGGGCCCACATGTTGCCCAGCTCAACTGCTGCAAGGACCACAAAGGCCTCTGTGGCTGTCGCGCCGGCAAGATCGTGTGCTGCGATGGCACCGTCAGCACCGAGCCGGGGTGTGCGTGTCATGGGGATGAGGGAATCGTTGAATAACACGAGCACAGGCATAGCCAGGAGGTTGCCAGCCCGGGCCCATTACTATTTTATTGCGCTTAAATCATGTCGGACATCACTCTCGGCGAACGAATCACGTCATCGGTCTTAGGTGCCATCTTTGGCGCCCTGATCGGGTTTATTCTCTTTTGGCTTCTGGGTGTTTTTTCACAAACACTGGGTCCTGGCCAGGTTCATGGCGAATTTGAGAACTGGATAGGCACGAGTGCTGCAATCTTCGCCTTTGTGGGTTTCCTATTCGGTCGGCACATCGGAACCCTGCTTGGGAATATTCTGAATGCTCTTTTCCAGTTTGAAGACCAGCGCAATTATGAATTTCTAAACTGGTTGCCAGGAATCATCATTGCCCTTCTAGCGATCGGCATTTGGCTATTGTCTCGGATGTAAACCCAGCTCGTATCACCAACTGCTTCTATTTGCTCACCGCCACCCAAACCCCATCCCACCCCGCCTCCGGCGGCGCCTGCCGGAATGCCGCGATCCGTTCCAGCATGACCTGGCTGGGGCGGTCGCCCGGCGTCTTGGCGAGGCACTCGCGGAACGCTGCCTCGGCCGCATCCCAGTCCTGCGCACGGTAGCGCGCGAGTCCGGCCTCAAAGGCCTGCACCCGCTGCCGGTCGCTCTCATCCAAATCCGCTGCCAACCCCAGCAGTTCGTACACCCGCACCGGCTCCAGCTTGCCGGCGACGCGCAGGCTGTCGATTTCGCGGAAGGCCAGCGTCTCGCCCGCCAGAACCCGCGTGCCCTCGCTGACGAGGATGCGCGTGCCGTAGAACTTGTTGGCCTGTTCCAGCCTTGAGGCGAGGTTCACGGTGTCGCCGATGACGGTGTAGCCGCGCGAGGTTTCGGAGCCGATGTTACCCACCGTCACCTCGCCGCTGGCGATGCCCATGCGCACATTGACCTCGGGCAGGCCGTGCTTCATGCCGAAGAGCTCGGGCAGGCCGGCGCGGAATTCGTTCATCTTCTGCATCTGCTCGAGCGCGGCGAGGCAGCCCAGCCGCGCGTGGTCGGCGGGGTCGGTGAAGGGCGGGCCCCAGAAGGCCATGACCGAGTCGCCGATGTATTTGTCGACGATGCCCTGCCGGCCGCGAATCACCTCGGCCATCATGGCGAAGTAGCGGTTGAGGAAGCGCACCGCGGCGTCCGGGGTGAGGCCCTCGCACATCCGCGTGAAGCCTTCGAGGTCGGAGAAGAACACGGTCATCACCTGGCGCTCGCCGCGGTCGGCGGCAATGCGGTTGTCGAGCAGGCTCTTGACGATGCGCGGGTCGACATACTGGCCGAAGGTCTCGCGAATGCGCTCCTTCTCCCGCAGCCCGACCACCATGTGGTTGAACGAGGTGGCGAGCGTGGCGAGCTCGTCGTGGGTACGCACCCGAATCTCGACTTCGAGGTCGCCCGCCTCGACCGCACGCGTGCCGCCCAGCAGACGTTTGACCGGGTCGACCAGTGCGCGCGTGACGAAGGCGGCGAAGATCAGCCCGAGGGCGGTGGCGATGGCGGTAACGCTCCAGTTGAGCGTGGTGGCGCGCGCCTCCTCAGCCTTGGCCTGGCTGGCGGTGTCCTGGGTCAGCTTGTTGAGGATGTCGATGGTCTTGCCGATTTCGACATCGACCGCATCCTTCTCGCGCAGCAGGGCATCGCGCACGATCTTCTCCGAGCGCGGGGTGCCTTCCTGCGCCTCGATCTGGAACTGGCGGAAGGTCGCGTGAAAATGCTGGCGCGTGGTCTGGATCAGGGGCAGTTCCCGGCCCAGCACGGCGAGCGTGACGCGGTCGAGCTGGATGCCCTTTTCCTGTTCGGCCTCGCCCAGCATGCGCAGCGAGGAATCGACGATCTGGTCGGCATTGATGCCGCGCATGTCGAAGGCGCTCGACTCCTTCGCGAGGAATTCCGGATCGGGCTTGGCGACCTCCATGCCCGCCATCACGCGCTCCATGTGCACCATCTGGTCGCGGATGAGGATTTCCACGCTTGCCACCTGCTGCTGCAGCGGCAGGTAGTAGTCGGACAGCGCGCGCACCTGATTGTTGAGCTGGCGAAAATTGAGCACCGACAGCCAGGTGACGACCACCATCAGCGCCAGCAGCGCGGTGGTGATGCTGAAGATTTTCAGGCTGATGGGAAGGCGCATGGAATCGGACTTCGGGTGCACGGGAATTTAACCCTAGCGCACGTCATCGATCCGTCAAATCCCGGTTGCCGTTTGGGCCGTCCACAAAACGACTGCAATACGGCCGGTTGATGATCCGGCACGAACTACCCAAGAATCCGTTCGTGTCGAGTCTGTAGAAACATGAATGGGCTCCTGGCCTTCGACAAGCCCAGGCCGAACGGGGCTTAGGTTCAATGTGTGTGAATCAATAGCGGCTTGCCGGGATCACCGGCGTGCCGCTCGCCACGTCGCCGCACTGGGCACGGTGGCGCAGCGCGTGGTCCATCAGCACGATCGCCATCAGCGCCTCGGCGATGGGGGTGGCGCGGATGCCGACGCAGGGGTCATGGCGGCCGTGGGTGACGACCTCGATCGGCTGGCCGTGCAGGTCGATCGAGCGGCCGGGCAGGCGCATCGACGAGGTGGGCTTGATCGCGATGTGGGCGACGACGGCCTGGCCCGACGAGATGCCGCCGAGCACGCCGCCGGCGTGGTTGCTCAAGAAACCCTCGGGGGTGATTTCGTCGCGGTGCTCGGTGCCCTTCTGGCGCGCGGCATCCATGCCGTCGCCGATTTCCACGCCCTTGACGGCATTGAGCCCCATCAGCGCATGGGCGAGGTCGGCGTCGAGCTTGTCGTACAG
>JAJZRT010000095.1 GCA_021802595.1 Pseudomonadota bacterium | reverse complement strand
CGGCGATGAAGGCACCGGAATCGATCACGTCGTTGGGCGCCAGCCGGGCCACGCGTTCCACGAATCCGCCGGTGCGCGCCTGCACGATGGCGACATCGCGCTCGTTGAAATCGACAATCCCGGTTGCCGTCACACTCGAATCCAGCGGTGCGCGTGTGACGATGGCCAGGCGAACGCCCAGGTTTTGCGACACCCCCGGGTTGATTGACACGGTCGAGGCATCGCCGCCTTCGTCGGCGTACTTGGGCACCAGTTCCATGTCCATGAAGGGCGACTTGCCGGGCTTGTCGAATTTTTGCGTGGGCACCATTGGGTCGTACCAGTACAGCACGGTACGGCCATCTTTCGACGATTCTGCAGGCATCTCCATCCTGTCGCCCGGCACAACATTTCTTTCCCACCACAAGCCAGCCGCGACACCCACGGCGAGCAGCGCAAGCACAATGAAGAAACCCAGAATGGCTTTTTTAATCGTTTGGCGGTTCATTGTTTTTCTCCAGTCGCAGTGGGGTCGCTATAGGCGTAATGAAGACGCGCAGCCATCTGCCGGCGCGCGCCTTCGAGCGCGATGGCCATGAGTTCAGCGTCGATGCGTTCTCGCCGCGCCATCACCAGGTCGACAAGTTCACCCTTGCCGCCGCGCCAGCCAGCCAAAGCCAGATCCGCTTTTTCGTCGGCCAGCGGCAACAGCACTTCGCGCTGACGTTTGACGGCGCTGACGAGACGCTGGTATTCGGCAAGATCCGCTTCCAGCATCGCCGCATGTTCGCGCAGCACCGCTTCGCGCTCGGCTTCGAGTCCTTCGCGCTCGGCGAGCTTGGCCGCGATTTTCGGGCCCTGCCGGGTGGCGGCGAACACGGGCAGATCGAAGCTCACCTGCAGCATGGCCATGTCGCCGAACTGCGAACCGCGTTTCGCATACGCCAGTTCCAGCGCCCAGTCCGGTTTCTTGTCGGCCCGGGCTTCGGCCACTTCCGCATCGAGTACACGGCCCCTGGGGCCGAAAATCTCCAGTTCCGGGTGGCCGTGCAGCGCGTGTTCGAGCGATTCGCGAATGATCGGCCAGTCGGGCGCAGTGCCCGCCAGGGGTGAAGCAGCGCGCGGGCCTATCCAACGCTTGAGCGTTGCGATGGTTTGCTGGCGTTGTGCGGTGAGCTCATCGCGACGCGCATCGATCATTGCGGCTTCCTGGCGCGCCGCCACCGCGTCCAGCGCACGCCCCTTGCCACCTGCAATGCGGGCACGCACCGCAGCGTCGAACAGCCGGTTCTCGGCATCCAGCGCATCGATGCGAGCCAACTGGCGCTCGACGGCGTCGCGCGCGATCCAGGCCACGGCGGTTTCACGCAACACGGCAAGCCGGGTGATGCGGGTTTGCGCTTCCGAAAGTTCAACCCGGCCGTGCGCAGCCGCAACGCGCGAATCCCGCTTGGCACCGTTGGGGAACTCCTGCATGACGCCGATGCGTTGCATGGTCATCGGTTCGCTGCCCAGGCTGAAGCGATTGGCGCCCTCGACCGGTACGTTATCGAGCCCCAGAGCCAGCCTGGGATCAGGTAATTCGCCAGCCGGAATGGCTGCCTGGCGGGCCGCATGGGTCTGTGAAATTTCGGCACGCAAGCTTGGTGTTTCGCTTGCGGCGATGGCCAATGCGGCATCGAAGGAAAGGGGGGCTGCGAACGTCGAGCCGACAAACGCCGACAGCAGCGCAAACGCAGATGCGCAGCACAGGGGGAGGCGACTCAAACGGTCGGCCCATTGGGGGATAGCCATGTTCCAACTCCTCAGGCGAAGGCGACGACCGAACCACGCATGTGGATCGGTTGCGCCGGTTCACCGCGCTACGGTCTGAGCAGGCAGACGTAGCGCAGCACTCGACATCGTGATCAGAGTTGGGCGGGCGGCCGCCAGGTGGCGGCTGGGTCAAACGTGAAGGGGGTATCCGCAAGACGCGGGTAACGAACAGACGATGCCAGGTTCTGCGGCAAAACGTCCGGCGATGCGAACGGCAGGAACTGGCCTACCGATTGGCAGGGTTGTGCTGACTTGCAGGGTTTACCGGTCTCGGCTGCGGTTTCGGCATCGTTGCAGCAATCGTGCATGGCGGCCGCGTCTGCCATATCCATCATGGCCGACGGCTCCATCGGGCATGGCACTTTGGGCACGACAAATTGCGCATACCCCTGAATGGGGAGCGCTATGGAAAGCAAAACAAACAAGAATGTCCGAATAAGACGCATAGTCAAATTTAACGCGAGCTACTCTGCCAAGCAAGGAATATTTGGCTTGTTGGTAGAACTGTATTACGGGCGCACTTGGAACCTCATTTATCTCAGTGTGCATTCGCACGCCGTCTCTAGCCTTGGATCTTTTTTATATTCCCTAAAGCATTCGCGAGCGTTCACGGCACTGGACTCTTCTAGATGGCATCCTAGGTGGAGGATGCACAGTTAAACCGCACCTTGTATTTCACGCCCGATCAAGTTTCTCGCCATGTAGCAGAAAAAGGCCTCCCCACGTCAGGGCATGGGGCATCCCTCGCTCCAGCAATGCCGCCCATCGGGTCGACGTCTCCCCACTTTCAGTAGCACTCCGCTTTAGAGCCCGGGGTTAAATATAGCTGCTTTGTTTGCCAGTTGTCTGGCATAGGCTGAGGGCGTCATGCCACTCAGCGATTTCTTCGGTCTTTCCTCGTTGTATTCCCGTCGCCACGCCTCGATCACCACCTTGGCATGCGACAGGCTGGTGAACCAGTGCTCGTTCAGGCATTCGTCTCGGAAACGTCCGTTGAATGATTCGATGTAGGCATTCTGGTTGGGCTTGCCCGGCTCAATCAGGAACAGTTTCACGCCACGCGCGTGAGCCCACGTCAGCATTGCGTGGCCGCAAAACTCCTTGCCGTTGTCCGTGCGGACCGCCTGTGGCAACCCGCGGTGCAGAGCAAGCCTATCCAGGATGCGCGTCAATGACTGTCCACCGATCGCCCGCTCCGGCACAATGGCCACGGCCTCATGCGTGGCATCGTCCACCATGGTCAGGTTCTTGATCACACGCCCTTCGGCTGTGCGATCGAACACGAAGTCCATCGACCAGACCTGATTGGCAGCCTGCGGTCGCCCCAAGGGCTGCCGATCCGCAACCGGCACCTTTTTGCGTTTACGCCGCTTCACTTGCAATCGGGCTTCGGCATACAGCCGTTCCACCCGTTTGTGATTGACCTGCTGGCCAGCCTGACGCAGTTTCAGGTAAATCATGCCTGAACCGTAGCGGCGATGCCGCTGCGCCAGGGTGATGATCTGATCCCGCAAGGCTTCGTTGCAATCTGGCGCCGTCTGATAGCGTAAGGAACTCGCGCTCATGCCAATGACTTGCAGGGATCGTCGCTCACTCAATCCGCGAGTGGTCATGTGGCGCACCAGCTCGCGGCGTGACGGTGCGCTTACCACTTTTTTCTTAAGGCCTCGCGGGTGACCTCGTTCTCCAGCACCGACTCAGCCAGTAGCTTCTTCAGGCGGGCATTCTCAGTTTCGAGCTCTTTCAGCCGTTTCGCATCCGAAACGCTCATGCCACCAAACTTGCTGCGCCAGAGGTAGTAGCTGGCTTCAGAGAAACCGTGCCGTCGACACAATTCCTTGATCGGCAGGCCGGCTTCGGCCTCACGCAGAAAGCCAATGATCTGCTCTTCGGTAAAACGCTTCTTCATGTCCAATCTCCTCAGTGTGGGATTGGACTCCAAAGCTACGTGCTACTCAAATAGGGGGAGACGTCGGGGTTAACGCAACAGCAGTTGGCCGACTATGTTGGCGTATCGGCATCAGCCGTAGGGAACTGGGAGTCAGGTAGGCGTAGTGACTTTCCCAAAGGAGACAACCTATTGAAGTTGGCAGAAGCGTTCAGCATAGACGCCGTGGAATTAATGTGGACAGCCCGAAAGAATGCCGAGGGCTCAACCGAGGAAGCACGACTGCTTGCGGTATTTAGAATGTTGCCAAAGGAACGACAGTTAATTGCTATCAAACTGCTTGAAGCACTGAAATAAAACGTATGGCCTATATGATAGGTAGCAAGAAGCACCTGCTTTCTGTTTGAATACAGACGTGGACAAGAAGGACTGTACCACGTCTGCCTTGCTATATCACTTCTTCTTTGCTGCTTTCTTGCCGGCAACAGCCGCCTTGAAACCAGCGCCAGCCGTGAAGCGCGGAACAGTCGTGGCTGCGATCTTGAGCTCTTTGCCTGTCTTAGGGTTGCGACCAGTACGGGCAGCACGCTTTGAGGACTTGAAGGTGCCAAACCCGACGAGAGTTACGGTGTCACCCTTCGAGACCGCTTTGACGACAGCAGCCATGATTGCGTCCAGCGCCCTTCCTGCAGCGGCCTTGCTGATGTCCGCTTCGGCTGCTGCGGCTTCGATCAATTCAGATTTCTTCATGAATATCCCTTTGGTTGGTTGAGAGAACTTGATGCTATCAGCGTTAAGGCAAGTATGTCTTTTTGGTTCTTAACAGGTGACCAGTCAAATGTGAAAGACCGACCATTTTGTCAATTGTCTGACTGGCACTTCTTCATGAAGCTGTTCTTGGCAGCACCCACAAGTTTCTTTTCCTGGGACGTGGCTTCACAGCCGTCACGAACACACTTCCGGATTACCCTTTGAGCTGCACCGGACAGCTTCTTTTCTGCCGCCTGGGTAATGCAAGCATTGTCGGTAGCAAATGCGGGTATGGAAATGATAACTGCGCCGAGGAGAGCTATGAGTTTCTTTACAATGACACCCTCCAATGGACTGGCTAATAATGAACCAAATACTAATTGAAATCTAAAACTAAACGTATGACGCTAACCGGCCAGGAGTCGTCATTCGGGCTGGCTCACCTATCCGTCCAGAGTTCGGCCATTGAGGCCGGCGGGTTTTGAGCCAACTTGGTCCGCTATGCGGTTGCGGGCAAGCTTGAGGAGTTAGTAATTAACTGCATCGCCCATGTGACACAGAAGAAGGATCCCATCTATCATCTATGCAGCGCCATAACGTACAAGATTGTCTGGGAAATGGCCATTCTCTAGCGACCATCGCTCACGTCCTTCTTCAGCCTCTTTGAAACATAAAGCGAAACGACCGCGCCAAACGCGAGTAGTGCCGCAGTCCCCCAGAACGAGTACCCGATCAGCGCGGCGAACAGCCAGCCGGCGGCAACCGAGCCTAGTGCCTGGCCCAGGCTTGCGGCAGCGGTTTGCTTGCCAAGCGCCGCGCCTTGTCGTTCTCCGGCCGCGAGCGACACCAGATAAGCAAGTGCCGGAATCAGCACGCCCGAAGCGCCGGCGACCAACCCTACTCCGACTATCAACAAGAGATAGGTTGTAGCGAACGGTAGTAGCGCAACACCAACGGCCATCGCGAGGAACGCCGGCGCCAGCAGCCCGCTGCCGACACGCCTGAGCAACGGCGCGAGCACGAAAATCTGCACCAGTATCATCACCAGGCTGCACTCGGCGAACATCCAGCCGATCTCGCGCGGACGCAGGTTCAACACCTGCTGGCCCTGCAACGCCAAACCCACCTCGAAGCTGCCGATACCGAACATCACGAGCAGCGACAGCGCCAGCAGGCCGAGCAACGGCGGCGCGTTCGGCTGCGACGTTTCTTCCGGCGCGCGTCGCAGCGGGTTGTCGACAAGTCCCAGATAGGCCGCGAGCCACATCCCGCCGGCCAGGGCCGCCGTCGCATAGAACGGCAGCGCCAGGGCTGTGCGACTACCAATGCTCTCGATTGATGCCAGCCATCCGCCCAGCGCCGGGCCAAACAGGAAACCGAGTGCGCCCGCCGCGCTCAGCCACGCGAACGCCTGCGCCCGTGTGCGCGACTCACCCACATCGCCCACCCAGGCCAACACCACCGGCAGCACCGCCGCTGCGCACACGCCGGCCAGCACCCGGGCAGCGTAAGCGGACACCACTCCGCGAGCCAGCGCGAACCACAGCATCGCGCCGACGAAGCCGGCGAGCCCGAGCAGAATCACCCTGCGCCGTCCGATACGATCCGAGACGTAACCCCAGAGCGGCGCAAACAGGAACAGCGCCAGCATGTACGTGCCCGTCAGCAAGCCGGTATGCCAGGGCACCGAGAAACGTCCGGCACTGGCCGGCAGGCCCTCCAGATAGGCCGGCAAAACTGGCAAAACGATGCCATACCCCATGGATACCGTGAAGACCAGCGCCAGCAACAGGAAGAAAACGCCGGAATGCACGAACTGTTTTTGCTTGACGCCCACCGCTGGACCGTGTGCGCGATTGCCTTCGAGGCATCGGATCATCGCTGCCACAGGATATGCGCCACTTCCAGGGGAACCGCTACGCCGTCGCGGTGCGGTATGAGTCGTGCCGTAAAGTCCGTCGCCGGACGGGCTGCATGCACCTCTGCGCGATACGCATAACCGTTCGTCGCCCCCACCAGTTGCCGCACGCGTTGCATCTCCACGCGCTCCGCTGCGGCACCGTCAACGCCATTGGCATAAAGCTCGACCCGCACCATCTCCGGATCAAGGTCAAGATCATCGAGATACACCTGAATCTCAAATACGTGTTGCTCGCCGTCAGTCTCCACCTTTACTTCGCCGAAGCGTAGTGCGGCCCATTTCTGTTCCAGCGTGTGTCGCCAATCAACCAGTTCCGCGCCGATCGCACCCTTGTCGGCACTCCGCTCACGGTAGGCTGAAGCCGCTGGGAGGTAGTATTGCTCGGTATATTCGCGCACCGCGCGGTTGGTGGAAAAGCGCGGCGTCAGCTGCGCCATGCTTTCCCGCATCCGTGCCACCCACGCAGTGGGGATGCCTTGTTCATCGCGGGTATAGAACTCGGGGATCACCTCGCGTTCGAGCAGGTCGTACAGGGCTTCGGCTTCGCTAGCGTCCCAGGCGGGATCGCTATCGTGTTCCTGGCCATCTCCCAGCGCCCACCCAACTTCCGGCGAGTAGGCTTCGGCCCACCAGCCGTCCAGTTCCGACAGATTGATGCCACCGTTGACCAGCACCTTCATGCCGCTGGTTCCGCACGCTTCCCAGGGTCGTAGCGGGGTGTTGAGCCAGACATCCACGCCCTGCACCAGACGCTCGGTCAAATGCATGTCGTAGTCACCGAGGAAGATCACATGCGGGCGCGCCTCGGGCCGCTGGATGAAATGCATCCATTGCTGGATCAGCGCCTGACCGGTCTGGTCTGCGGGATGGGCCTTGCCGGCGATGATGAGCTGCACCGGGCGCTGCGGATTCGTCAGCAGGCGCAGCAGTCGCTCCGGGTCGTGCAGCAGCAGGTTCGGTCTTTTATAGCTCGCAAAACGGCGTGCAAAACCCAGCGTCAAGGTATTGCAATCACACAGATGCTTCGTAGCGCCAACCGCCTCGGGCGCGTTGCCTGAGGCGGCCAGTTGCCTGGACAAGCGTTCGCGGGCGTAGTCAATCAGCGCCATGCTGGCGGCGGTGCGGAATTGCCACAGCCGAGCGTCGGAGAGTTGGCGAATATCCTGCTCCAGGGCTTCCGTCGGACCCAGCCAGCGATCCTTGCCACAGGCCTCGGTCCAAAGATCATCGGCCGGGGCCGAGTCCCAGGTCGGCATATGAACGCCGTTGGTCACGTGTCCGACCGGCACTTCGTCCGTCGGCCAGCGCGAAAACAGCGGTCCAAACAGGTGGCGGCTTACCTTGCCATGCAGGCGGCTCACGCCATTCACCGCCCCACTCCCGCGAATCGCCAGATATGCCATGTTGAAGGGTTCCGCCACGTCGTTCGGGTTCTGACGGCCCAGGGCCAGCAGATCGTGGAGGGTAATGCCGAGCTGCGACTGCGCGTAATCACCCAGGCAGTGTTCGATCAGGGCCGGCGCAAAACGATCAAAGCCGGCGGCAACCGCCGTGTGGGTGGTGAAAAGATTACCCGCACGGGTGACGGCCAGTGCGACCTCGAAGGACTGCCCGGTCGCTTGCATGAAACAGCGCGCGCGTTCCAGCACGGCGAGTGCCGCATGCCCTTCATTCAGGTGGCAGACCTCCGGTTCGATGCCGAGCGCGGCGAACAAGCGCCATCCGCCGATCCCAAGTACCAGCTCCTGCATCAGGCGCAGGTCCGGTCCGCCGCCGTACAGCTCGCTGGTAATCCCCCGGTACGGCGGGTAATTTGCCGCATCATTGCTGTCCAGCAGGTACAGTTTCACTCTTCCCACTTGAACCTGCCAGACACGCAGCCAGATCGGATGGCCCGGCAGGTCGAGTTTCAGCCGCAACCACTCGCCATTCGGTTTACGCAAGGGTGTGATCGGCAACTGTCCCGGATCGTTATACGGATAAAGAGCCTGCTGTGCGCCATCCGGGTCGATCAGCTGGCGAAAATAGCCTTGCTGGTAGAGCAGCCCGACGCCGATCACCGGGACACCCAGATCGCTGGCGGCCTTGAGCTGATCGCCGGCCACGTTACCCAGCCCGCCCGAGTAAATGGGCAAGGCTTCGCTCAACATATATTCCATACTGAAATACACAACACAGCCTAACTGCGATTGCGGGTAGGCCTGCTGAAACCACGCAGGCGCCTCCGCCGCTTCGCGCCTGGCTTGCACCAGATCGTCAACGTTTTTGCGGAAAGCGGGATCGGCTGACACGCGCTCGATCCGATCCCGCGAGACCGTCTGCAGGACGACCCATGGATTTTGGGTTAGCTCCCAGAGCTCTGGATCCAACTGCCGCCACACTTGGTCAGTGGCATGATTCCAAGACGAACGCATATCCAGGGCAAGCTCGGCCAGGGAATCGAATCCCTCGACGTCCGTGGGTAACATACCGTATAGAGGATGGCTGACTCGTGTTTGGCTACTCATGAGTTCTCCTTCTTTTTAGGGTGAATGCCCTAAAGCAGATGAATGTCCCGTAGGCTGATGACTCGATAAACGCCCTTGATGTCAATGCATTGGGTAGCGACGCCACCCTTGGGTTACCTCACCGCGCCGGGTCTGCCGGCGTTCCGGCGTGGCCACAATCAATCCGACCTCGGAACCACGGGATTAATGCAAAGCTGACCGAGTGGGCTGACATAGTCACTCCTGGTGCGTGCAACGCGCGTCAATGATCCGCCAGAGCGCGGTCGACGATGGCCTGCGCCTCGTTCAGCAGGCTACGCAGGTGCTCTTCGCTGCGAAAGCTCTCCGCGTAAATTTTGTAAATGTCCTCGGTACCGGAAGGCCGCGCGGCGAACCAACCGCTGGCGGTGACCACCTTGATGCCGCCAATCGGCGCGTCGTTACCCGGCGCACGGTCAAGCACGCGCTCGATCTGCTCGCCACCCAGCTGCGTAATCTGCACCTGTTGGGGTGAGAGTTTTGCCAGCTTCCGCTTCTGCCCGGCCGTGGCCGGTGCCTCGACGCGGTCGGCCACCGGCTCGCCGAGGTCGCGGGCAAGATCACGGTAGTATTCGCCGGGATCGTGCCCGGTGCGCGCGGTGATCTCCGCCGACAGCAGCGCCGGTACGATGCCGTCCTTGTCGGTCGTCCATACGCTGCCGTCGATGCGGCTGAAGGACGCGCCGGCGCTTTCCTCGCCGCCGAAACCCAAGGTGCCGTCCAACAGGCCGTCGACAAACCATTTAAAACCCACCGGGACCTCGTAGAGTTCGCGGCCCAACCAGAT
>JAJZRT010000094.1:8375-9725 GCA_021802595.1 Pseudomonadota bacterium | reverse complement strand
TTTTTGGGTTGATCTACTCTTGGGGATCGATCGCACCAGCGATCCATACCCAGTCCCGATGGACGAGTGGCACTCTGGATCTCGCTTTTTCGCTGACACCACTCGCGCTATTGCCATCGATCATCTTGTAAGCCTCCCCTAAAATCGGTCCACGCATAACTGGAGGTCTCGGGCAAACTATGTTGCCAAGGAGGCCGAGATGCGCAAGAGCAGGTTTAGTGAAAGTCAGATCATTGGGATATTGAAGGAAGTGGAGGGCGGCAGGCACGTCAAGGACGTCTGCCGCGAGCATGGCATCAGCGATGCCACCTACTACCAGTGGAAATCGAAGTTTGGCGGCATGGAGGCGTCCGACATCAAGCGGCTACGCGAACTGGAGGACGAGAACCGCAAGCTCAAGCTGATGGTGGCCGACCTCAGCCTGGAGAACCGGGCGATCAAGGACGTCTTGAATTTAAAGCGCTGACCCCCGACGAGAAACGCTGGGTCGCCGTGCAGTTGCAGCAGCAGGGCCTGAGCCAGCGTGCTGCCTGCCGGGCGGTTGCCTTGTCCCGCTCAGTCTTAGCCTACCAACGCCGCGAACATGGCGACGAGGCGATCATCGCCGTGCTGCAGGAACTGGCGGAGCGTTTCCCGGATCGGGGGTTCAGCAAGTACTACAAACTTATCCGGCGGCGCGGACATGACTGGAACCACAAACGCGTACACCGTGTGTACTGCGCCCTGAGGCTAAACCGACGCCGGTTAGGCAAGAAGCGCTTGCCGCCGCGTGACCCCGCGCCGCTGGCGGTGCCAAACGGGGTCAACCGCAGTTGGTCGATGGACTTCATGAGCGATGCGTTGTGGTGTGGCCGCCGGTTTCGCACCTTCAACGTGGCCGACGACTTCAACCGCGAAGTGCTGGCCATTGAGATCGACCTGAACCTGCCTGCGGCAAGGGTGGTTCGGGTGTTGGAAAGGGTAGCTGCCTGGCGCGGCTATCCGGCGAGGATACGAATGGACAATGGGCCCGAATTCGTCGCTGGAGCGCTGGCTGATTGGGCACAACAGCACGGCGTGGAGCTAGAGTTTATACAGCCCGGCCGGCCGATGCAGAACGGTTTCATCGAGCGGCTGAACCGCAGCTACCGGGAGGCGGTGTTGGACATGTACGTGTTCAAAACCCTGGAGGAGGTCCGGGAACGAACGGAGGTCTGGATAGCGGATTACAACGAAATCTTACCGCACGACTCACTCGGCGACTTGACCCCCGTCGAGTACCGCGTGCTTCACCATCCCGAAACCTCTAGTAATGAGTGGCACTGATTTGGGGGTGTTTACATGGCCGCAGCGCCGCGGGTCGCAAACAGA